>NZ_JBFTMC010000036.1:0-34427 GCF_056396765.1 Bacillus sp. 05T22 | reverse complement strand
AAGTTATAGAGAGCTATGATGATGTATTAAACTGTTACAAAATTCATGTTCAAGTACGAAATCCATTGTTTGGCCCGCTTTTCTCATATAAGGGAACGTTTGTAGAAAGGGATCAGACTAGATGGGAAATATAATTCTTGGCCTTATTTGTTATATGATTTTTCTTATATTGGAATGGTCGAAATTAAATCCTGTTGAATCAATTATATTACTATCTATTCTCCTATTCATACCAATGGCACTTTGTATTGTTGATAAGGAGAAAAGAGATGGATCTCAGGTGTCATTTTATAAACTTGTATCGTTATTTTATCCAGTTGCTGCAATCAGTGCAACGCTTGCTTTTATAACAGATTATTTTTTGTTTGCAATTATTTGGTTGATATATACAGGCATTATTGCGTTATTCGGTGTAAGTAGATTGTTAGAAAGAGGATGGAAGCCGTTAGAAGAGACGGCAATTGATAGTGGGTTTATTTATTTGTTTTTAGGGGGTTTTTGGTTCTTTGCCTCTGTAGCGAATATATCCATTATGCAGTTTAGTTCAGATATTGTTTTGCTTACAGCAGCTCACTTTCATTATTCAGCCTTTTTACTACCTTTATCTGTAGGTTTACTTGGGAGAAAGCAACAAAAGAAAAGTAAACTATATAAATTTATCACGGTTATTATTGTTATTTCACCGATGACAGTAGCGATTGGTATTACTTATTCAAGAACATTCGAATTTTATGCGGTATTAGTTTATCTCATTTCACTTTATGCTTATAGTATTTATGTATGGAAAACAAAATTCACTTCGATAATTGCAAAAATTCTTCTAATCATTTCATCGAGTACACTTATGATAACAATTTTGTTTTCGCCCGTATATTCATACGGAAACTTTAAACAAGTTATGACAATCACAATTACGCAAATGGTTTGGATTCATGGTGTTATGAATGGAATTGGTGTAACATTGCCCGCTTTTATTGGCTGGATGATTGAAAAGAATGTGCCAGCTTACATTCATTATGGAAAACCGATGAGTCGTATCAAAGGGAAGATGAAAGTAGGAGGAACAGATTTTATAGAGGAGAAGATGCATACAGGTCTTATAGATCAAATGAGTGATTTTCATAGTATGCAGTTTGATGAAAGAAAAGTATCTCCACTTATCATTGATTTTTATGAGCGTACGAAAAATTTTCAATTAAAAGCAAATATTAAGTGGTCTCATTGGTTTCGTCCCTTTGCTTTTCTCTATGAAAAAATAAGTAGACATGTACAGCAAATTCATTTAGGAATGGGAAATAGGTGGGAAGTCATGCATGGTAATATCATTGCGATAAAAGGTGAACGAGATGGTAGAGAAGATGTGAGAGCATGGATTCGAAAAAATGAACAGGATGAAACAATCTTTGTAGCTCTTTACTCGCAGCATACATATAGCGGAGATACATATATGAATATTGCTTTGCCGCTACCATTTTCTAATATGACGGGTATTTTAAAATTACGTAATGATAACAAAGATCTTATCATTACTAGTCAGTTAAGAGAGAGTACAAAAGGAGACGAAGGGATTTATTTACATACCCCTTTCTTTACGATTCGATTACCGTTAGCTGAGACTTTTACGATAAAAGAAAAAACTGATCAGATTTTGACAGCGCACCATCAAATGTGGGTGTTTGGTGTGAGGTTTTTAGAGATTGATTATGAGATTGAGAGAATGAGGGAGAATAGACATTAAAATATGTTTGTGTACAAGGCTTGGGGAATATTATGAACCTTGTATTATGTGTGTGTAATGGTAAGGGATACCTTATTATATAGTGTATTTCATGAATTGAATTCAGTTGTAAATCGAAATGTATTGATGTTTTGTGCATCTAAAAACTCAATTATAAGAAAAGGGAGAAAATTAAATGTTATAATAAAAGGAAAAAGAAGGAAGATGTCTAGGGAGAGGGGATACATATGCAAGGAGAGATACAGAAAGAAAAGAGTTCTAGTTATGTAAATACGTTATTATTACCAATTACAAAGTCACGACAGTTTACTTTCTTATGGATTGGTCAGCTGCTTTCGGTACTTGGAAGTTCGGTTACAATGGTGATTCTACCTGTAGTTGTATATACGCTAACAGGATCAACGGTTGTTATGGGAATGACGATGGCTATGTATATGCTTCCGAATATTCTTATTTTACCGTTTTCTGGGTTAATCGTTGATCGCATGAATCGAGTTAAATTAATGTTATTTACTGATATTGTTCGATGCATAGTGATGATAACACTTGCGACACTTATTTTTACAGACACTTTAACAATCAATATTCTATATGTATTAGTAGCAGTATATGGACTAATGGAAGGCCTGTTTCAACCGGCATATTCAGCAGTGCGAGCAAAGGTGTTTGTACCGGAAATTCGCAATGCAGCTAACGCATTAACACAAATGAGTAATCAAGGTGTCCGTTTAATAGGTCCAGCGCTTGGTGGTCTTATTGTTTCGGTTGCATCGGCTGGAATTGGATTTGGTTTAGATGCATTGACTTATTTGTTGTCTTTTATATGTTTATTATTTTTAAAAGATGTAACAGCTAAAAAAGTACAGGAACAGACAAATCAAAAAATGAATTTCAAAAAAGATTTTACAGAAGGCATTGTTGTCTTAAAAAGCCATCCCTGGCTTTGGATTACAATTTTAGCATTTTCATTTATTAATATTTGTTACGCAGGAATTATCGTTGTATTAATCCCTTGGTTATTTAATGTACATCATCACTTTGAACCATTTGTCTATGGTCTTGGAATGGCATGTTCTGGAGGAGGTGCCGTTGTTGCAGCTCTTATTTTTGGCGGGAGACAGAGGTGGCATAGACGAGGCTTACTCGCTTATGGCGGTGTCTTCATTAGTGGGGCGGCACTTTTAATAATGCCTTTTGTTTCATGGGCTCCAGGGTTAATTGGGTTAATGGCATTAGAAGGGTTTGGGATTATGATTTTTGGTCTAATATGGGAAACGAGCTTACAAGAACTCGTGCCAGAAGAGGCATTCGGAAGAGTAGCAAGTCTTGATATGTTAGGGTCTTTTGCATTATTACCGTTAGGGTATTTAGTTGTCGGTTGGTTGGCGAATATAATTGGTGGTACTGTGACGATTACGATTTTAGCCATTGCAGCAATTGTAGTAGTAGTAATCGCACTACTTGTTCCGAGTATTCGTCAATTTGATTAATATATGTTTACAAAAAATAAGTAAGCTCTGCCAAATGGCAGAGCTTACTGTTCATGAAATACGAATGTTTGTGTGAATTCCTTTTCTGCTTTTTCTGGGTGACCGTTATAACTAAATTGATTTTCTTCCCAGCTAATAACAATGTCAAATGAATTGGCGTCTTCATATAATGGGAATTTCATTTGTGTAAAACTAGTTTGACTATATGACACACTCATATCAGACTTGTTGAAAGGCTTGAAAGAGGCTTTGGATTTTGGGTTATTGTCGCGTATCTCAACGGATACATTAGATACGTCTTTACCGATATTTTTTACAAGTAAACTGTATGTATGAAACGTATCTTCTTTTGATTGTACTATTTCAGGATTTTTAGTCTTATCAACTTTAATATACCATTGTGTAGATTTTGATGTAGCAGGGAGTCCTGTGAAAGTAAAAGCGCTTATTTGAAGTGGAACTACGAAATATATGAAGGTAAGTAAGAATAGTATTTTTCTTTTCATGTACAATTCTCCAATTCGCTATAGCGGATAGTTTTGATTTTGTTAGCATTTTCTAATTTTAAAGAAGTTATGCATGTATATTTGATTTAGCAGTTATAGAAAAGTGGATATATCAGTGTCAAAAAAGACTGTGCAGAAAAAATTCTACACAGTCTTTTTTGTATTTAAATTTTTTAAAGAATACGAAATAACTGGTTACATTTTACAAATTTTAAAATATAATATATAATCAATAATCATATTAACATTGTTAATATGATTATTGATTATATTAAACTTATGGGGTGTTTATGATGAAGGGAAGAGACGTTGTTTTAGGGCTATTGATGGAAAAAGAGCTGTCGGGTTATGATATAAAAATTGTATTTGAAGATGTGTTCGCTCATTTTTTTGATGGAAGCTTCGGTATGATCTATCCAACTTTAAGGCAGTTAGAGAAGGAAGGGAAGATTAAAAAAGAGGTAATCATGCAAGAAGGAAAGCCAAATAAAAAAATGTACTTCATAACGGATGAAGGAAGAGAAGGGTTTTATCAATATATGAAGACTGATGTAGAGAAGGATGTTCTACGTTCTGATTTTCTAATGCGTATGTATTTTGGAGACTATAGTGATACAAATACGATGAAAAAGTGGATTGAAGAAGAAATTGAAAGAAAAGAAACGTATATCGCCGATCTTCGCTTGAAGTATGAGAAGTGGAAGGAAGGCATTACTTTTGCAGAAGAGATTTCTCTTGATGTTGGTATTGCATCGTATACTGCGCAAGTCGAGACATTAAAGAAGAAATTAGCCCAGCTTGCACTGAAAGAAGAGACTAATGAAATGAAAGAGTAAAAAGAAGTGTTCAAGGTAAATAAAAGGGGGAGATTGATACGGAGCAATCAAAGGGAATTAAGATTGTATTTTTGATGTGTTTAGGTATTTTTCTTTGTATGATTGATACAACCATTATGAACATTGCTTTACCGGCAATTCAGTCTAGTGTAAATACGTCATTAGAAAAAATGTCTTGGATATTAAATGTGTATACAATGACAATTGCGGTGCTAGCAATCCCGTTAGGACGTATTGCTGATATTTTTGGAAAGGCTAAGATGTACATCATTGGTTTAATCGTTTTTGGTGGTGGATCGGCGCTTTGTGCCTTTGCGAATACAGGAGATTTCCTTATATTTTCTCGCTTTATTCAAAGTATAGGAGCTGCAATTTTATTTCCGACGAGTATGGTAATTGGAGTATCAGCAGTTCCGTTAGCTAAGAGGCATATTGCGCTTAGTATTTTAGGAGTAACACAAGGTTTATCAGCTGCGATTGGCCCTGTAATAGGCGGGATTATTACACAAAATTTAGGATGGAGATGGGTATTCTTTGTCAATATTCCAATTTGTATTATTGGGATTGTTTTATGCTTTATTATGCTACAAATAAAAAATGAAGAACGAGTTGTATCGAAAATTGATTGGATAGGATTAATACTAAGTAGTTCAGCAATTTTCTTTTTCACCCTCGTATTAGTAAAGGGAAATACATGGGGATGGCTGAGTATTTTAGCGTGGATTTGCTATATTACTAGTATTATTTCTTTCCTATTATTTATTGTAGTCGAAAGAAAAGCCGTAGCGCCTATGGTGAATTTACAACTATTTAAAGATCGAACGTTTGTTGGAGCTGCTATTGTTGTCATATTAAGCAATTTGTTTTTAATTGGAGTGACTGTATTACTCCCAACCTTTCTTACAAAAATACAACATCGAACAGAAATGGARGCAGCTCTTGTAGTTACGCCTATTTCAGCGATGATATTTGTTGTTTCCCCATTTGCTTCTTTGTTGATTAAGAAGCTAGGAAAAGTGTTTATTATTTTATCGGGTTTTATCGTGATGAGCTTAGCTTATTATTGGTTACAAATGATTGGAGTAGATTCAACGAGTAAAGATATCATTGTTCCTTGTATGATATTGGGTGTTGGATATGGTTTAGTCGTAGGTCCCATTACGATTTTAAGTGCTTCTTCATTTGAAGGGGAATTACTAACCGCTTCCCAAAGCATTGTATCGATGTTGAGACAAGTAGGGATTGTATTAGCTGTTGCTATATTTGTATCAACTTTAACTCAGAATCTATCTGTAAATAAAGATAAGGTTTACAGTTATGCTGAAGAAAAAGTTCGTGATATTCATGTGGATCAGGTTGAGCAAGAAAAAATATTGCAAATAACAAAAGAAAAAATCCGAGATAAAAGTTTAGAATCAAATGCTGAAAAGAAACAAAGTGAAGACGATCTCGGCTTGAGCAAGGAACAAAAAGAGAAATTGATTCATGAAAAAGTGAACGAAGCCTTAAACGGAGTTCCAGTGGAATATAGAGAGGTAAAAAGAGAGGGAATTACAAAGCAAGTAACAAAAATAATTGAGGAAAAACAAGAAAAAGTAAGAGGAGAGATTCTCGCATTCTCAAATGATGTTAGTCATTATGCAGAAAGCAAGATGGCAATGAGTTTTACAGATTTATATAAACTGAGTGTACCAATCATTTTGATTTGTGGTTTGGTGAGTTTGGTGTTTTATGAAGGGAAGCCCTGGGTTGGTAAAAGAAGAAAGGTTTTAATGAGTAAAGGCTAGAAAGTAAGTTTAATTAGAGAAAAACATTCCGCAGCTGCATTAGTGGAATGTTTTTCTGTTTTATATCAAGTAACTACTAACTTAAAGCTCTTTCGAAAATATGTTTTGAACCAATTCTGTAAAACTCTTTTCCTCCCTTGGTACGATTGATACGTCTTCATGCCAAATCTCAATAATTTCCCAGTTATTTGTTATATGAAAGCCTATAGCATCGCCGGCAAAGTTATCACCAAATAGTAAAACATTTTTCAGTTCTGGATTGTCATCCGCATCATATATTTCATCTGCTTCGATAAGTCCTCCGTAGAACATAAAATAGGAATTAGAAACAGATCCATAGCCCACTTCCTTTAAGAAGGAAATATAATCTTGGGGTACACCGTTAAGCATGGATTCTTCCTCAATAATAGAATCAGTTAATGTACTAAAATCATAATCAGTAGGTGCATCATGAATCTTTTTAATAATATCTTTGTATACCATTTGTAAACACTCCAAACGTTTTTTGTGTAACCACATATTATAAATTTACCCCGCATTAACGGGCAGTAAGATCCCCACCTCAAGATTCGGAGAGAAACAAGGAAGGTAGGTGGGGGATCAACTGCCCGTAAAAGCCCGATTGGTGAAGGCTAATAATCAGTGGGGGATGAAGAAAACCCCCACTGATTAAAGTTTCACTTTATCTGTTTTGTTAACTTTGATTTTTCTTATAAACCATAAATCTTATGTGACTCGCTTATTTATCTTTTATATTACTAGTTCTAGAGATAAACACAATGGAATAGAGGCTATTATTAGCATAATACAAAATTCCTGTTTAAATTAACTATATTGGATAAAAAAGAAAAATCCATACAATTTCATTTTGAAAATATAGAAAAAAGTTTAGTACCACATTTTATCTCGTAAAAGCTCGATTCGTTCAGCTAACCATCTGCGGGGAAGTGAAGACTCCCACTGATGGAAGTTTCACTTTATATTTGGAAGTAAGTTATACGGTTAGAATTTTAATGGGGTTTATTGGAATAATACTAGGAGGTATATAATGTTTTTTGTTTGAAAAGTGTCTCAATGATTGAGATACCAGTTCGCAATTGGTATGGATGGTGATTACAAATAGAACAACAATTGCATTATCTCATTTCGCATTTCGGATATTTTGGGATTATTATTGCTTTGGTGGGGGGAATTATCGGATTACCGATACCTGATGAAACGCTATTAACGTTTGTAGGATACTATGTATATAAGGGAAAAATGAAATTTCTGCTTGCGTTACTAAGTGCATGGATTGGATCGTCAATTGGTATTTCTATTAGTTATGTGTTAGGAGTGAAACTCGGGATTCCATTCTTGAAAAAATTTGGTCCGAAAATACATATTACAGAAAAGAAAATAAATCGGACGCAGGTTTTATTCCAAAAAATTGGTCCTGCTCTATTGTTTATTGGCTATTTTATTCCCGGAGTTCGACATGTTACTGCCTATTTAGCTGGGATTTCCCGCTATCGATTTTCGGCATTCTGCCTTTATGCGTATTCGGGAGCATTATTATGGAGTTTCACTTTTATTAAGTTAGGGTTAGTGGTCGGAGAAAAATGGCGTCAGGTAGGACATTATGTTCACCATTATGGTTTTGTTCTTGTGATTTTATTATTGATTATTGCATGTTTGGCTGTTTTATACTTTCGATTCAAAAAAGATAGGCGATGAGCGATGGATAATCATAATAAATATTATTTTAAAGCATATGCAAATTAGCGATATGTACTGCCTGCAAATAATGACAAGAATTTATTATATTATTGATTTTGTTGACAAAATGAAAGACCGACTTCTATGCGTGAGTCGGTCTTTTCTCTATTCAAATCATGTAATCTTTCATTGTCTGACGATGCGAATTATGGCCTCATTATAAAATAAATAATCAGCATATAGCTTGTTGAATTATGGTCTTGTCTTCATTACTAATTTTAATCTCTTCATTGTATTCTTTATACAAGCCACAAATCGTTAGTATTACAACAACTGCAATATCAGCCTAATAATATTTATTTTTATTTTTGGGTCCCTCTTTTTGCTGATTTAAGTAAGGAGTAATCCTATAATGAATGTGAATGTTAGTGTGTTTGTTAACATTGAATTTTTTTTATAAAATTTCAGATAAGTTGAACTATCAAAATGAAAAAAGAACCTTACAAAAATGTAATGTTTATGTCACAAAATAAGATAGTACATTGTGAGTAATCTATTTAAAATTGAATAGGATATGATTTGTAGGTGGAAAACAATAAAAAATATAATAAGAATTTATTAGAATCCTATGAAAAATCATTTAATAAGGTAGAGTTTGTTAAAATGTAGAGTGGACTAAAGCATTAAAGGAGATTATGTAATGAATTTTAAAGATTTAGATTATGAATGGTTCAACTTTATAAATAGTAAAGTACAGGAATATCCATTAATAGATAATGTAATGATTGTATTTGCAGAATATGTACAATATGCTTTCGTGTTGCTACTCATCCTGTTATGGATAAAGAATAAACCTAATTTTCGTGTAATGGCTTTTCAATCGATTGTTGCGTTTACTTTAGCTTATTCCATAAATAGATTTATTGAGTTATTTATTTATAGAGACCGTCCCTTTATCTCACATAACATCACACAACTCGTAGATCATGCTGCCAATTCTTCTTTTCCAAGTGATCATGCAACATCAGCTATTGTAATTGCAGCTACACTATTATTATCTGCCTATCGCTTTAAATATACTTGGTTTTTCTTAGCACTCGTTGTAGCGTTTTCGAGAGTATGGGTAGGAGTGCATTATCCATTTGATGTAATTGCAGGAATTGTACATGGAGTATTGATAGCATTATTTACGCAGTATGTTGTATTTAAAATACGTCCTGTTTCTACATTGATTGCAAAGCCTATTTTTCAAGGGGAAAACTAGCTAAAAAGAGTCGAGTCGGTTGGATGAGTGCTAGCTTTCATGCGCATAAGAGAATAGATAAAAGCAGAAACATGGTTACACGATTTTTAGTAAGTGTGTATTGAAGAAGTATTCCTACAAACTGTGGAAGTGTGTTTTATAAGATTAAAAGACTGATAGCCTCCTAATTAAATAGGGGCTTTTAGGTATGGATTAAAAGTATATAAGAGAAGCTTAGTTTTATAAATAGAAAATATTTGTGCCTAAGAAAAGACTGCCCTAACTCAAGGTGTTTGGACAACTTTTTTTGTTTTTCTCTTTTAGAACTAAGAGAACAGATGAAAATGTTATTGAATAGGAAACATTAAACATAGTACATTTAAAAAAGGAAAATCTTTCATAAAGAAGGTGAGAAAATGCTCGATAAAGCTGATGGTTCAATAAGGAATCATATGTATACAGCAGAAGAACAACAAAAGTTATATAAACGAACGTTAGTAATCGTAAGTATTTCACAAATGTTTGGTGGCGCAGGGTTAGCTGCTGGTATTACTGTAGGTGCACTTCTTGCACAGCAAATGCTTGGAACAGATGTATTCGCAGGATTGCCAGCAGCCATGTTTACAATGGGATCTGCAGGAGCAGCTTTAATAGTAGGAAGGCTGTCTCAACGTTATGGGCGCCGGATTGGGCTTGCAACAGGGTTTATGGTAGGTGGGCTTGGTGCTATTGGTGTCGTAATCGCAGCTTTAACAAATAGTATTATTCTCTTACTTGCTTCCTTACTCATATATGGTGCAGGCACAGCCACAAATTTACAAGCTCGTTATGCTGGTACAGATTTAGCAAATAAGAAGCAAAGGGCAACTGCGATTAGTATTACAATGGTTATGACGACTTTTGGTGCGGTAGCAGGACCCAATTTGGTGGGTGTAATGGGGAATTTCGCTCTCTCTATTGGTATTCCTAAACTTGCTGGTCCATTCATATTATCAGCAGCTGCGTTTTTGTTAGCAGGTCTCGTACTGTTCGTTATGCTTCGTCCAGATCCATTAATGATAGCGAACATGATAGAAACATATAAACAGGAACAGACAAATAAAGGGCATGTGATAACTAAGAAATCAATAGAAAATACAAGAGGCGTTACAGTCGGGGCAATTGTTATGATACTTACTCAAATTGTTATGGTTGCGATTATGACTATGACTCCAGTACATATGGAACACCATGGGCATGGATTAAATGAAGTGGGCCTYGTTATTGGATTTCATGTAGGAGCAATGTACCTTCCATCACTCGTTACAGGAATTCTTGTTGATAAGATTGGTAGAATGGCAATGAGTATTGCTTCCGGAGTTATACTACTTAGTGCGGGAGTGGTAGCTGCCATTGCACCGAGCGATTCTTTAATTCTCCTGATCATTGCTCTTTCTTTACTTGGTTTAGGATGGAACCTTGGATTAATAAGTGGGACTGCTCAAATTGTTGATGCAACAGAACCTTTAACGCGTGCAAAGACACAAGGGAAAGTAGATGTTTTTATTGCGCTGGCAGGAGCTTCTGGGGGAGCAATGTCAGGCATGGTGGTAGCTAATGCAAGCTATACGGCATTATCATTAGCTGGAGGGGCTTTAGCCTTGTTGCTCGTTCCTGTTGTGATTTGGTCTCGAAAAGGTGAAGAGCATGACATAAAATAGAAGTCCTGAAAGTTTTGCAGATTGATTTGTACTGACAGAGAAAAAGAGATGGATAGATAGTTGCTAGAAGAAATCAAAGAAGTTACTGCATAAAATGAATCTCATAAAATTGTAAGAGGTATATCTTCTTTTAATAGCTTAGTAGAGGCTGAAGCCCTCCGCTGATAAAAGGTGTATTTTAGTAGAAGGCTTGTCTGCAATCATATTAGTAATGTGATGTGTAGTGTTTGCAAATGAATACGATTCGATAAAGTTCAATTCGGTATATTTTACTGAGTAAATATATAGTATAGAAAACTTTTACTGATGTAATTAAATTAATGCTGTTTTTGGAAAATAGGTTAGTCCATAAAGTGTTTTTGCATATATTGGAGTGAGGTGATGTTACATGACAAGGAAAGCATCCCCACTTAAACTTGGAAATGAAACATACGGAACACTCAAGGTAGAGGAAGCGTTTTTACAAGCTTTAGAATCATATTTTATAAAGCGAAAAGATACAAAGTCTCTTGTTTAATGAAGTAAACACTTAAAATGGGGCGTATATCAGAAAAAACTGGCTACCTGTTCTCTGTATTCTATAGGGAACAGGTAGTCAGTTTTTTCGTAAATTTTATAATTATTTTAGTGTCTTTTTTACAAACAAAATAAAAATTAACAAACTAATAAGTCCCGATACAGCACAAACAATAAATATCATTTGATATCCCATGAGCTGTGAAACAAATCCTAGAAGAATAGCTCCTAAACCAATCCCTAAATCAAAAGCAGTAAAAAATGTAGCGTTTGCCACTCCTCTTTTCTCTGGTGGAGCTAATCGTATAGTTGCTACTTGAAGAGCAGGTTGTGCCGATCCAAATCCAATTCCGTACAAAATAGCTGTAATAACTAGTCCGATAAGCCCATTTGTCATTGTTAGGACTAATAGTGCGACTATCAGTATAAAAAGCGCAGGAACAATAATGACTCCTTCTCCATGTTTATCGGATATCTTTCCCGCAAGTGGTCTAATTACTATAAGTGTAACAGCATAAACTAAGAAGAAAGTACCAACATTAACTTGAATTTTCGCCGCAAACAGTGGTAAAAATGTTGTAATGCCACCAAAAGTAAAGGATAGGAAAAATGTAACAATAGCGATTGGTAAAACGGTTTTTTCAAAAAATGATATTGGTTTTTTTGATGTATGTTGAACTACTGGGACTTTTGTGTCAAGTGCAAGTATGAATGCAATAATTGCTAATGCTGTACATAGAAGAAATAGATAATGAAATGAAAATGATTTTGCTACCCAAAGACCTAATATTGGTCCTAAAGCCATGCCTAAAGTCATTGCAAGTCCATACCATCCCATTCCTTCTCCGCGACGAGATTGTGGAATAACATCAGTCACAGCCGTTCCTATCGAGGTTGTAGCAATTGCCCAACCGATTCCATGTAAGATACGTAATACAACTAAAAATACAATTCCTGTTACCCAATCATAAAAATACATTGTCATTGCAAAAAATAGTAGTCCACTTATTATAAATACCCGCCTGCCATATCGATCCATTAATCCTCCAACAATAGGACGAAAAATGACTGCTGATATTGTAAACACTCCAATAATAAATCCAACTTGAGATTCACTTCCACCTAATTGTTTAATAAACATAGGMAATGTTGGCATTAGTAAATAAAAACCACTAAATAGTAATAATGCTGTAATTGTCAGCATTATATAGCTTTTTGTCCATAAACGTTCCATTGTAATGTAATCCTGCTTTCTATCGTTTAATAAGTTGAGAATGGAAAGCTCGCATCAATTGGGTTTTTACTGCTCAAAAGTAACGAGATAAGCAAATAAAAAAGCAGTACCACCGCTATAGAAGTGTTGGTACTGCCATATTGAGTGCCAAGTGTTTTGTTAATTAAAACGTACTTGCTACTTTAACAGCCTTTTCAAGCCCTGCAGCAATAATTTCTTCTGTTTTATCAGGGAATTGGTTGTGGCCTTCAATCACGACTTTCTCCATATCTTTTACACCGAAGAAGCTCATCATACTTGCTACATATTTAACAGCCATTTCCATTTCAGCTTTTGGACCTTTAGAATATACACCGCCGCTTGCGTTTAATAATGCAATTTTCTTATTTCCAATAAGACCTACTGGACCTTCTGGCGTATATTTAAATGTTTTGCCCGCGCGGTTTAAGTAATCAATATATGTGTGTAGTACAGCCGGAATTGTTAAATTCCATAACGGGAAACCAAATACAACTTTATCAGCTGCAAGGAATTGATCTAAATATTTATCAGCAACAGATACAGCCTTTGCTTCTTCTGCTGTTAAATCAAATCCTCTACTAGCCTTAAATGTACCGTTAATCATATCTACACCTACATATGGTAATTCTTCCTTGTATAAATCAAGCTCTACCACTGTATCATTTGGATGTGATTCTTTGTAGCTTGCTAAAAAAGCCTCATATAATTTCACACTAACTGCTTGGTTTGCTGGACGATTGTTTGCTTTTACAAATAAAACTGTTGTCATTCTCTATTCCTCCTGTTACTCACTCTCTTATGTTGTTATATATTTATTTAATAAAAAGGGTATTATATTGTTCTTTATAATATCTTTTTAAAACTATACTCCATGTCTCCACCTAGAGCTTCAGCTGTATCACCAGTTTCTCTGAAGTCATGTGTATGAATTTTCTCAAACTGACCAAAATTTACTTGCTTATAAAATTCATAACAAGGAAATCCATCATGTGCACCTTCAATATCGACAGTACCATCTTTTTGGACATGTACAGTTAATAGATAGTCAACAGGAGGTGCATATACATTTAATGGATTGCTAGCACTTGCACTCATTTTAAATTTGACGTCATTTGACCCCCATACAACATCAGTGCACAAAATATTTTCCGTACTAGCTTTTCCTGTTCTCTTATTAACGGAACCATCAGGAGTTGTGATTCTTTCTGTTGTTATGCCGGTATTCGCATATGTGAAAATTTCTTTTTTATAAAAATCTATAACTATTTCTTGTTCAATTCTGGAACGCATAGCGTTTACAGCATATGGTGTAAATTCACGTGAGTCACCTTCGAATTGAATCACGTTTCCTGTTTGAGTATCCTTCTTAGGTTCAGTCCAAGACATTGGAATAAATACACTTGCTCTAACTTTAACGATATTAGTCATGAGACACACCTCTGCAATTCTTAATTTTATTTTGGATAATAATAATATTGACCCATTGAGCAAAACAGATCGCAATTTCTTTCGTATAAATATTTTTGCTGCTTGTAAACTTCTATTCAGTATTTATATCTAGATTGTCGTTTTAAAACTGTATTCCATTTCCCCAGCTAGCGCTGCTGGAGTGTCACCAGTTTTTCTGAAATCATGTGTATATATTAATTCAAATGGATCAAAATCTGTTTGTTTATAAAATTCATAGCAGGGGAACCCATCATGTGCACCCTCAATATGTGCAACCCCACTTTTGTTAACGTGTATAGTTAATACATAGTCAGCTGCAGGTGCTGCTGTATTTAAAGGATTGCTGGCACTTGCACTCATTTTAAAAGAAACTTCATCAGTACCCCACACAACATTAGTGCATACAATATTTTCTGTGCTTGTTTTCCCTTTTTTATACTCGATAGAACCATCTGGATTTGTAATTTTCACAGTTACGATACAAGCATT
Source organism: Bacillus sp. 05T22 (assembly GCF_056396765.1). NCBI lineage: Bacteria > Bacillati > Bacillota > Bacilli > Caryophanales > Bacillaceae > Bacillus > Bacillus sp. 05T22. The sequence continues at coordinate 19,720 of NZ_JBFTMC010000036.1, read as the reverse complement.
TGCATGTGAAAAAATTTCTTTTTTATAAAAATCAATAATCACTTCTTGCTCTAATCTCGACCGCATTGTGTTTACAGCATAAGGTGTAAATTCACGTGCATCACCAGTATATTCAAAAAGTTTTCCTGTTGTAGGATCTTTAATAGGTTCCAACCAAGCATACGGGGCAAAGACACTTCCTCTAATTTTCACGATGTTAGCCATGAGAAACCTCCATAATTTATTAATTTTTGTTTCGTTGAATCCCTTATATCTCTTATAACTAAATATAGTCAATTTGATTGACTATATTCCATATAGTACAATAGAAATTAGATGTAGTCAACCTGATTGACTTTGTTTAAGGAGGTTTTATGTATGAGTCATCAAGTATTTAGTGAATTGGATCTTACGTCACTTTTGTCATTATCCTTTAGCGCATCAATCAATGAACTACATGACAAATTGAGTGAATTGGGATTTGGAGACATTAGACCTGTACATGGTTTTATGTTTAAATGCATCACTCCTAATGGAGCGACAGGTATAGAACTAGCCGAATATTTAGGAATTACAAAGCAAGCTGTGAGTAAAATGGTGGATTATCTTGAGAAAAGTGGTTATGTAATGCGCAAAGCGCATCCAACTGATAAGAGAGGGAAAATTATTGTTTTGACAGAAAAAGGTTGGCTAGTAGTGCAAGCAAAAGAGAAGATACTAACTGAAATTGAACAACGTTGGATTGAAAACATAGGCGCTGAACGAATGCAAATGCTCAAAGAGGATTTAACAAAATTAGTTTATGAAGCAAATGAAGGTAAATCATCATCGAGGTTAAGACCTGTTTGGTAAACGTAGAGTTTACAAAGATGACCAACTAAACACCCATTAACTTAGGAAACAGATAATCCCCTAAATGATAAAAGTAGGTGCTTTTCTATCGAATGTGCACAAAATTTTTGTTTCAGGAATCATTGGATGGAATGGAAGAAGTGAAATAAGGAAGACTGCCCATTTTGATTATTGGGTAGCTTCTTTGTATTTTAGTGAAGAGTATATATTAGAGAATTTATGATTAGTCTTTATAGATCCAAACAAATTTTGGGTCTATATAAATATTTCATTCTTTCCACTGCCAAGGAGGCGGAGGGGTATCTTGATACTATAGATGAATTATTTAATAACAAAAAGGCATGTCCGTAATCATGTGGACAATATGATGCAAAAACTAAGGGGCAAAGGAGTTCACAAGCAGTTACCATATTTCTTCGTATAGCGGAGTTTGAATTATAATGACTAGGCCAACTTTATAGAAAAAGTTAGCCGTTTTTTCTATTCTCTTTCGCTTTATACCAATTACAGCAATGTATAGGAACAGAGGAGAGGGATATGTTGTAAATGCATGGTTGATTTAACAACATTGCAAAATCAGCCATGTATTTTGAAAGTTTCTTCGCAATAAATCTTCTTTTTTGATCCAGAAATACAATAAGCCAGTGTCTCCCCAGTACATTCCAGACTCATCGTTAGTATCAAGTTGTAACAGTAACATCCAATCTTGAGGACTGCCAGGCAAATGTTTTATCTCTTTATCTGAAGGATACCCATTTCCTAAAGAGATTCCGTTTGTAACAAGATGACACTCTTCCGCCATTTCTTCTGATTGAATAGCTTGTGCGGAGCCGAGTAAATGATGCAGTCCATCGAGATATAAATCTTCTATTTCTTTATAAAGATCCCATTCATCATCATTTGATAAACCTGTTTTTTCGATTTTTTCTTTTGCTAATGTCCATGTTTCTTGAAAGGAAATGATGGAAGGAGGGAACACTTCTGTTTGAAGTTCTCGTCGCTTTAGGTTTTCTATATTTTTCGTGTACAGAACGCAGTGTCCTCCCATATCCCTCGGGTCAAATCCCCACGGTTGTTCTTCTGCGTCATAAAAGAAATACAGCATGCCCTTCGTAGGCAGTGGGTTTCCTTTGTGATAAGGTTGTACTTCTTCTAAATTCAGTTGTCCAATAAAGTGTAGCGGTATGTCGTTGTATGTTGGAATCTTTAATTCATCAGGTAAATCTGGAAAACCCCCTAATTTGGACGTTCCTATTGCTATTTGCTCATCAGATCCTTTACGTAGACGAATTTGAATTGTTGGCTCAAGAGAATTTAAAATATGTTTTTCTAGATGCATGGCACTATATTTTCCGAGCACATTTTGTAGTGTTTGTTTCATAATGTATCACCCCATTCTTATTGTACAACAACTTGTTTGTATTTTCTGGAAATAATCAAAAATATTGAAAATTATGTTAAAATAGCGTTAGTGTAGGAAAAGGGGGATTATTTTATGACAAAAGATCGTCTTGCTCAGGTAGATTTAACGAAAAGAATGGAATCAAAATCAAAGTATAATAAGAAGCTTGAAAAGTATCAAAGGCGCTTATTAGCGTTGCAGCAAATTTTACAAAAAGAAAAAATAGCCGTTATTATGGCGATGGAAGGTTGGGATGCGGCTGGAAAAGGAGGGGCAATTAAACGAATTACTGAGCATCTGGATCCGCGTGGATTTCAAGTAAATCCAATTGGTGCGCCTGCTTCTCATGAAAAACGTTACCATTATTTGCAACGCTTCTGGCGGAAAATTCCTCAGTATGGTCAAATCACAATTTTTGATCGCTCTTGGTATGGTCGTGTATTGGTAGAGCGTGTAGAGGGATTTGCTACAAAGGAAGAATGGACGAGAGCATATGATGAAATCAATGATTTTGAAAAACGATTAACAGATGATCATTACATAGTAGCAAAATTCTTCTATCATATTAGTAAAGATGAGCAGCTGGCACGATTTAAAGATCGTGAGAAAAATCCTTTGAAGAGATGGAAAATTACAGATGAAGATTGGCGCAATCGTGAAAAGTGGGATGAATATGTCGAGGCAATCGAAGAAATGTTTGAGAAAACAGATAAACCGAATGCAAGATGGAATATTATCGCCAGTAACGATAAATTATATGCACGTGTGAAAACATCGAAAGTAATCATTTCATTAATTGAAGATTATTTTGTGGCGCATGGAATCGAATTGCCATCATACTATCATGAAATGAAAGAGAACATGCAAGAGGAAAGCGAACGTGTGTAAGATATAATGTATTAAATTTCCAAGGGATTGAACGTTATTCATCATAAGAAGTGTATGCAAAAAATGAAGAATATTATCGAAAATTAATGAATTTGTTTATGCCCATAATTGAAGTTTATTCTTGTGAAACCAGTATAATTATGCTAAGCTTTATGTAACTTTTAATGAACGGAGGGGTCTCCTTTGATTTTAATCAGATTACGTCTCAATACTTTGTGCCGATAATTGAATAGCGCTCAAAGGCTCTGTCTGTGTGCAGAGTGAACGGGATTGGTCTGCCTATTTTAAAGGAACCCTTTATTGAACTGATATGTGAAAAGAGGGAGGGACGAATACGCCCTCTTTTTGTTTTGCCTTTATAATAGAATGATGTGATATATGTGTATGTTTTTTAGGGATACGTATATCATTTGTGACGTATTGGCCATGTAACAATTTGAAAGCTATGCTTTCTTTTGTTTATTTGTCGCACTCTCATCCGTTTACGAAAAACACAGGCAGTGACCTGTGTTTTTTAATTTTACGTAATCGAAATGGAGGAATGAATATATGGAAGAACTAGTACAAAAAGCAATATTAGTCGGAGTGAATTTAAATAATGAAAGTGATTTTGAATATTCAATGGAGGAGTTAACAAACCTTGCGGAAGCGTGTGATGTGGAAGTTGTAGGGCAAGTTGTGCAAAATTTACATCGCGTGAATCCATCGCATTATATCGGAAAAGGGAAAATTGAAGAAGTTTCTGCTTTTGTGAAGGAAGCAGATGCGAATATGGTTATTTTTAATGATGAGTTATCACCTTCGCAAATTCGAAATTTAGAAGCTGACTTAGATTGTAAGGTCATTGATCGTACCATTTTAATTTTAGATATTTTTGCGCAGCGTGCTAAGACGAAAGAAGCACAGTTGCAAGTTGAAGTAGCGCACCTGCAATATATGATGCCACGTTTAATTGGTCTTCGTGAATCTTTAGGAAGACAGAGCGGCGGCGTTGGTACGAAAAACAAAGGTGTTGGTGAGAAGAAATTAGAGCTCGATCGTCGTAAAATTGAAGAACAGATTGCAGTATTAAATAAAGAGCTAGAAGCGCTTGTTGCGCAGCGACAAACACAGCGTAAACAGCGTAAGAAAAATGAAATCCCTGTTGTTTCATTAGTGGGATATACAAATGCTGGTAAATCAACGATTATGAATACGATGCTTGAGATCTTTAACGGTTCGACTGAGAAACAAGTATTCGAAAAGGATATGCTATTTGCGACGTTGGAAACGTCAGTGCGAAATATTGAACTTCCAGATAATAAATCGTTTTTATTAACAGATACAGTTGGTTTTGTAAGCAAGTTGCCACATCATCTTGTAAAGGCATTCCGTTCTACATTAGAAGAAGTAGCGGAGGCAGATTTATTGATTCATGTGGTCGATTATGCAAATCCAAATTATGAACAATTAATTGAGATTACAAACCAAACACTAAAGAAAATTGGTGTTGAAAATATCGCGACCATTTACGCATATAATAAATCAGATATGATGGATGTTGAAATTCCGAAAACCCAGGAGGACCGAGTATATCTGTCTGCAAAACAACAAATTGGGATTGAAGAACTTGTAGAAATGATTCGTTCTCACATTTACAAAGAGTATACAAAGTGTGAGATGTTAATTCCTTATGACCAAGGGCAAGTTGTTTCTTATTTCAATGATTATGCACATGTTACATCTACGAGTTATGAAAATGAAGGTACGAAAATTTCACTTGAATGTAAGACGAGTGATTTTGAAAAATATAAGCGTTTTGTTATTTAAAATGAAAAAGATATTGATTTTATTTGAAATTTCTAGCTATACTAAAAATAGCGTTAATGAAATTGAAAGAACGGAAGGGTGAACCAATTACATGAAGTACTAATCCTATTTACGAAAGCAAACAATTGAAGGTTATTTTTAGCAGATCATTACTCTGTTATTTGTGATGTCTTCAATTTGCGTTTTTCAGAATAGGATGGGACTTCTATAGTTGGATCTAAAAGGGGTAGTCTCTTTTGGGGTACACCTATAAATGATTTATGCCTCCTATTCTGAATGGATATAGGGGGCATTTTTTGTCTCCTACATTGGATAAAAGGAGATGTTACTATGTTTTTATTAGAAGCTAATCATATAAAGTACTATGTACAGGATCGTTTATTACTAGATGTGGATCAATTGCAAATCCATAAAAATGCTCGAATTGGATTAGTTGGTAGAAATGGAAGTGGGAAAACAACGTTATTCCAAATGTTAGCTGGAAAAATTTCTCCAGAAGAAGGGAGCGTTATTCAACATACTGGGTGTGAACTTTTACCGCAGCTTAAACGAACAGATACAACAAAAAGCGGTGGTGAAGTGACGCAAGAATATATCCAAAAAGCTCTTCTGAAAGATCCAGAGCTTTTACTTGCAGATGAACCGACCACAAACCTCGATACAGAACATATCGAATGGTTGGAGAAGAAGCTAAATATGTGGCAAGGAGCATTTATCATTATTTCACATGATCGTGCATTTTTAGATGCTCTTTGTACAACGATATGGGAATTGGATGAAGGAAAGATAAAAGAGTATACAGGCAACTATAGCGATTATGTAAAACAAAAAGAAGTAGAGCTCAATCAAGAACAATTAGCGTATGAAAAGTATGAGAAAAAGAAAAGGCAGTTGGAAGAAGCATTGAAGTTAAAGGAGAAAAAAGCGGAAAGAGCAACAAAGGCGCCAAAAAAGGTAAGTAAATCCGAAGCGAGAATTACAGGAGCAAAGCCATACTTTGCCAAAAAGCAAAAGAAGCTACAAAAAACAGCAACGGCCATTGAAACGAGATTAGAAAAGCTTGAAAAGGTAGAAAAAGTAAAAGAGCTTTCGCCAATTAAGATGAATTTGCCAAATGCAGAAACGTTTAAAAACCGGATTATTCTTCGTGTAGATGGTGTAACAGGTAAAGTTGGGGAACGTGTGCTTTGGAGCAAAACAAGTTTTCACATTCGAGGCGGTGATAAATTAGCGATTATCGGTTCAAATGGAAGTGGGAAAACGACATTTGTAAAAAAAATCATGAACCAAGAGTATGGTATTAAGCTTTCACCGGCTGTTAAAATTGGATATTTTAGTCAAAATTTAAACATATTAGATACAGAGAAATCAATTATCGAGAATGTCCAATCCTCTTCAAAACAGGATGAAACACTGATTCGAACAGTTCTTGCGAGAATGCATTTTTTCAGAGATGATGTCTATAAGTGGGTAGGGGTTTTAAGTGGCGGTGAGCGAGTGAAAGTAGCGCTGACAAAGCTATTTTTAAGTGATATTAATACTTTAGTGTTAGATGAGCCGACGAACTTTCTTGATATGGAAGCTGTTGAAGCGTTAGAGTCTCTTCTAAAAGAATATGAAGGGAGTGTAATTTTTGTCTCGCATGATCGCCGGTTTATCGAAAATATTGCTACGCGAATTTTAACAATTCGTAATCAAAAGATTGAATTATTTGAAGGGAACTATCAGCAATATAAACTCAATCAAGTGGGAAAGACGCGAGATACGAAAGAAGATAAGCTTCTTTTACTTGAAACAAAAATATCGGAAGTGCTAAGTCGCTTAAGTATTGAACCGTCCGAAGAATTAGAAATAGAATTTCAAAAACTTTTAAAAGAAAAACGAGAATTATAATTAAAGTTGATTAGAAAAAAGTACATCACGACTAATGGAGTGATGTACTTTTTTTGAGCTAGGTGCTGTCTTTTGTTTTTGCTAACATGCGGATAGAACTTAAGAGTGCAACAATCTTGTTTGTCTCTCTCTTCATCTTTGCTGATATAAAATAATCTAAAGAAAACTCCTTCCATTCAACGTTATAAAAATATATAAATTTAATGATTTATGTATATAGGTGAAATCGAAGTTGTGTTGCTGGAAAAAGAAATAAAACCAGTATAGAATAGAAAATGTTTTAAAAATCAGAAATTATTACAGTAAGTTGTAATGTTAATTAGTTACATTTTCTGTTTTTTAGGGAAGGAGAGAGTGAATTATGCAGGCAGTTTCAAAGGAAAATAAAATAGCTTCACCAACGATATATCGTATTTTATTTGCGATTAGTTTCGGTCATTTTTTAAATGACTCGATGCAAGCTGTTGTACCGGCGCTGTTTCCTATTTTGGAAAAGTCGATGAATTTGTCTTATATGCAGGTAGGATGGATTGCATTCGCGTTAAATATGACGTCATCGATTATGCAGCCGGTGTTTGGGATGTATTCAGATAAGAAACCATCTCCATTTTTATTACCGCTCGGTATGTTTTCGAGTATGCTTGGGATGATTGGACTTGCGTTCGCACCAAACTTTATTATCGTTATTATTTCAGTTTTATTTATCGGATTAGGATCAGCAGTCTTTCATCCTGAAGGCGCACGTGTTGCGTATATGGCAGCTGGTGCAAAGCGAGGGTTAGCGCAGTCAATTTATCAAGTAGGAGGAAATACAGGGAATTCTCTTGCACCAATTTTTACAGCACTAATTTTTGTTCCGCTTGGGCAAATTGGATCACTTGGATTCACGGCTTTTGCAGCGGTAGGTATTGTGTTATTAATTTTTGTTTCAAATTGGTATAAAAAAGAGTTAGTAAATGGTGCGATGCGAAGAAAGAAACGAGCTGCACTTGAGGCGGAGAATGCAATTGTTAGTAAACGTATTAAGTTTGTAATTGTTCTTCTTGTTTTCTTAACCTTTGTTCGTTCTTGGTATGGAGCTGGCATTGGGAACTTCTATCAGTTTTATTTAATCGAGCATTATGGTTTGTCTATTAGAAATGCACAGTACTTTGTATTTGCTTTTATGATTGCTGGGGTACTGGGTACATTCTTTGGCGGGCCATTAGCAGATCGATTTGGTAAGAAAAATATTATCGTATTTTCAATGATAGGTTCTGCGCCGCTTGCACTTTTATTACCACATGTTTCTCTAGCGTGGGTTGTGCCGTTATTTTTATGTATCGGTTTTATTAGTTCCAGTAGCTTTAGTGTTATTGTTGTGTATGCGCAGGAGCTTGTTCCGGGAAAAGTTGGAATGGTGTCAGGATTAATTGTCGGTCTTGCGTTTGGCCTTGGAGCATTAGGTGCCGTTGTTCTTGGGAAATTAGCAGACGTGTATAGTCTGCAATTTATTATGGTATTATGTAGTTGTTTACCATTAATTGGACTTACGTCATGGTTACTACCAAGCGATCGAAAAACACGATAGAATAGGGGCTGCGCTATGAAACTATGTCAAAATGTTACAGAATTAATTGGAGATACACCTGTCTTACGGTTATCGCGATTCGTTCCAGAAGATGCGGCAGATGTGTATGTGAAATTGGAAATGTTTAATCCATCTCGTAGTGTGAAAGACCGAGCGGCGTATAATTTAATTCATATGGCGGAAGAGAAAGGTCTCATTAAGCCAGGTGATACGATTATTGAACCAACAAGTGGAAATACAGGGATTGGTTTAGCGATGAACGCAGCTGCTAAAGGATACAAAGCGATTTTAATTATGCCGGATAATATGTCAAAAGAACGGATTAACTTGCTTAAGGCATATGGAGCAGAAGTTGTTTTGACACCTGCAGAACAAAGAATGCCAGGAGCAATTGCGAAGGCAGTAGAATTACAAAAACAAATATCAAATAGCTTTATTCCGCAGCAGTTTGAAAATCCAGCAAACCCGAATGTTCATCGCTATACAACAGCTCTTGAAATTTATGAACAAATGGATGGAAAGTTAGATGCATTTGTAGCAACTGCCGGAACTGGTGGAACCATTACTGGCACAGGGGAAACATTGAAAGAGAAACTACCAAATTTATATATTGCAGTAGTTGAACCGAAAGGATCTCCTGTTTTATCTGGTGGTGTGCCGGGTCCTCATAAACTGGTTGGAACAAGCCCAGGGTTTATTCCGAAAAACTTAAATACGGAAATATATAATGAAATTATTCAAATTGCGGATGAAGAAGCGCTTAGTACAATGAGAAATCTAGCAAAACAAGAGGGGATATTAGTAGGACCATCTTCAGGTGCCTCGGTCTATGCTGCAATCACGATAGCAAAACAATTAGGTGCTGGTAAGAAAGTGTTATGTATTGCACCTGATACGGGAGAGCGTTATTTAAGTATGGGATTGTTTGAATAAGAAACATAATAAAAGAGATTGTATGTATCATATACAATCTCTTCTTTGTTTTATTTTACTAATTTTTTTAATATAGGTAAACGACCAATCCGATCACCAAGAATATGTGATGCTAGGCCACTTGTTAATACGAAAGTAAGATAGACAATTCCTCCAACCACGCCGCAAATAATAACGATTAGCAATGATTCGATATAAGGTTGTCCAGGGATTAGCCATCCGATAATCGTTTTTAATCCTATTACGACAGCGGACATTGCTGCGGAGTAAATTGTAATAAGAAATACTGTTTTAGCTGTTTCTGCAATATCAAACTTCGCAAATTTGACGATGCAATATAGCATAATGATATCAGAAACGAGATATCCAAGAATTGTTCCAAGTACTGCTCCATGCCCACCTAATAGATATAGAAGTGGCGTATTCACTAAGATTTTTACGAGAATACCAACTGAGAATGCAATCATTGTTTTTCGCTGATAATCAATGCCTTGTAAAATGGCTGCTGAAACAGTGAAAATCGCACTTAATACTGCTGATGGTGCATAAGAAATTAAATATTGAGACCCGCCTAAAGCGGTATCAGGACTCATATATACCATTCGGAATGCGTCATATGCGATGCTAGCGAGTCCGAATGCAGCAGGGATTGTGAAGAATAATAACAACTGGAAAATCTTTGTAATTTGTTCTTGTAATTCTTCTAGTTTCCCGCTTGTAAATGATTTTGTTATCGCTGGAATAATCGTAAGTGAAAATCCAGTTGCGAGCGAAGCGGGAATCATAATTAATTTTTGAGCATAGTTCGTTATATAAGCGAAAATCGCATTCGCAGTTTCAAGCGGTGTTCCAATTGCTCTTAGTGCATCAGCAACTGTATATTGATCCACTAAAGTATAAAGTGGAATAGCGATCCCTACAAAAACAATAGGGATTGCGTAACGAAGTAGCTCCATATAAATGCTTTTTAATGAAACGTTTGAAGCCCTTGTTTTTAGTTCGCCTGCAGGTGGTTTTAAATGATTATATTTTTTCCAATACATGATTAAAATTGAAACGCTGGCAATTGCTCCAATAACAGCTCCGAATGTAGCGACTGCAACAGAAGAAGCAACGGAACCACCTAGTAATTTTGAAACGATAAAACTACCTACTAAAATGAAAATGACACGTGCAATTTGTTCCACAACTTGAGAAACAGCACTTGGCTTCATATGTTGGAATCCTTGGAAATATCCACGTGTTACACTCATTGCTGGAACAATAATGAGCGCAAAACTTAATGCTCGCATTGTAAGTGTTACATCAGCGATAAACCCCGGATCAGGTGTTTTGGAACGAATAATAAACTGCGATACGTAAGGTGCTCCGATAAATAAGATTAAAAATCCAGCGAAACCCATAAGCAGTATGATTTTCACACTAGAATTATACAGTTTCTTACTTGTGTTATAGTCACCTAATGCATTATATTTAGCGACAAATTTCGATACAGCAATTGGAATGCCGGCTGTTGAAAAGCTAAGCAAGATGCCATACCAAGAATATGCATACGCATATAAAGCAACCCCTTGTTCACCAACTAATAGTTGAAAGGGAAAGAAGTATATAAAGCCTAAAATACGCGAAATCATTGTGGCACCGCTTAGTAAAGCTGTACCTTTTAAAACTTTTGAAGTAGACAAAACCTTTCCTCCTACTCGYGCTCTGTTACAATCATCCTATACTACTATAAACCTGTCAGTGGATTTTATAAAGCATAAACCATAAGTCGTGCAATAGTATTCATCAAAAAGCCATATTTTGAATTTTTATAGCAACAAATAGCAAATTAATACATAAAAATTCAAAAAAATCAGTTGACACTCTTTTTATTGTATGATAAAAATGATAGTAATCAATTCGGAAAACATATAGTTGGGCAATGAAAGGGTAAAGTAGTGAAAATCTCCCTATGACAGAGAGCTGATGGTTGGTGCGAATCAGTATATAGATTATTCATGAAGTTCGTCCTGGAGCATCTTTCATAAATCTCACATTGTGAAGAAATGAAAGACGGTAGTATATACCGTTATCAAATAAAGTGGTGAAGAATTTTTTCACAACTAGGGTGGTACCGCGATATATATCGTCCCTACGTTTTTACGTAGGGACGTTTTTTATTTAGGGGTTATTTTAGTTGTATCTTCATAACTAGGGTGGTACCGCGATATTTTATCGTCCCTACGTTTTCGTAGGGGCTTTTTTTATTTCGGCAGTTTCTTAGTATTCTTCACAACTAGGGTGGTACCGCGATATTTTTATCGTCCCTACGTTACTGTAGGGGCGATTTTTTGTTTCTGAAGGGAAGTGGTTGTATTAGAAAGGGAAGAGGATAGAACAATACGAGTAAGTATGAAATGTAATAACAAGAAAAAATAGAAGAAGAGAGGAGATAGAAAGATGAATTCACAGCAATGGACATCGAAATTAGGTTTCGTTTTAGCTGCAGCAGGTTCAGCAATTGGCCTTGGCGCAATTTGGAAGTTTCCGTATATGGCCGGTATTGGAGGGGGCGGTGCCTTCTTCCTAATATTCATTGGTTTTACTTTACTGATTGGTTTACCTTTATTATTGGCAGAATTTTCAATCGGAAGAAGTACGCAAAAAGAGGCTGTTGATGCGTATAGAGAGATCGCTCCTAAAACATTATGGCCGTGGGTTGGTAAGTTAGGGATTGTAACATGTTTCATATTGCTTTCTTTCTACAGTGTTGTAGGAGGTTGGATTTTATTATATTTATGGAATGCAATTACAGGTAGACTATGGGAAGGAAATGGTGCATACGAAGCAACATTTGGTGAAATCATTTCCAATCCATATTTAGCAGTTGGATCACAGCTATTATTTATTCTTATTACTATTTTTATCGTAAGTAAAGGCGTGCAAAATGGTGTTGAAAAAGTAAATAAATACTTTATGCCAGCACTATTCGTTTTGTTCTTTGTGTTAATTGTTCGTGCGCTTACATTAGATGGAGCGGGAGAAGGGGTACGTTTCTTCTTACAACCTGATTTTTCGCATGTAACGTCTGAGGTTGTTTTATATGCGATGGGGCAATCGTTCTTCTCATTATCTGTCGGTGTGGCAGTAATGGTAACGTATAGCTCGTACTTGCCGAAAGAAGAAAATTTACCGCGTTCAGCATTTTCTATTGTTGGTTTAACACTTGTTATTACATTACTTGCGGGACTYGCAATTTTCCCGGTTGTATTTGCATTTGGAATGGAGCCATCTCAAGGACCGGGATTACTATTTATTGTATTACCGGCTATCTTCAGTAAAATGGCATTTGGAAAACTATTTTTCATTATTTTCTTATTACTATTCTTTTTTGCTACTGTAACATCTGCAATTTCTATGTTAGAGATTAGTGTTGCTTCCTTAACAAAAAAAGGAAAGGGAAAACGTGAAAAAATGGCATTGATTGTTGGATTACTAATCTTTGTTGTTGGAATTCCATCGGCACTATCATATGGTGTATTAAGTGATGTGAAGCTCTTTGGAAAAACAGTGTTTGATTTAGCAGACTTTGCAGTAAGTAACGTTCTTATGCCGCTTGGTGTATTATTAGTTGCAATCTTCGTGCCGTTAAAAATGAAGAAAGATGTATTAATGAAAGAACTGGGTGTAAGTAAAAATAAAGGCTATAAATTATTTGTATTATGGTTGTTCTTACTTCGCTATATAGCGCCAATTGCAATTATTACCGTATTTTTAAATGTAATTGGAGTGATTTAAAGTATAAAAGGCTCTAGCATAACGTTATGCTAGAGCCTTTTAATTATAGAATTATCTTTTCTGCAATTCGTTTACTGTAACAAATTGATAGCCTTTTTTAGATAAAGAATCTAAAATGCCTTCAATGGTCTTTAAGGAATTATCAGAATCGTCATACATGGAATGTAATAAAATGATAGATCCAGGTTCTACATTTTTTGTAGGACCATCATCAAAGGTTAGGGCGAAGACTTTTTGATTTGTTTCTACTCGATTTGTTAATTTACCAAATAGTTGATACGTTCGTGAATTCATTAATTTATAAGTTCCAAAGAGTAGGAAGAGTGGTTAGTATAATCAATGATGTAATGATTCTTTTGTTCATAAAGCGCCCTCACATTATTTTTAATTTTAAAAAGTAGTGGGATGCAAGTGAGGAAAATTTATCATATAATAAAGTTGAATCAAAAGGTATATTAGGAGGTGTTGATATGGCGATTACAATACAATTGCCAGACACTGCAGCGTCTCATGCAAAGCCAAGTATGGAAATGGCGATACTTTGCGTGAGGTAGACAAGTAATATTCAATCGCCAAAATGAGCTCGTATCATTTCTTTTATATTTGGCTTTGCACCTTATTGAAATGAACTATAAAAAATAAGGGGCGAGCAGAAATGAAATACGTAAAGGCAGCGACTGTTTTACCAGAAAGCTTAATTGCAGAAATTCAAAAGTATGTACAAGGTGAAACAATTTACATTCCAAAACAAGAAACTAAACATTATAAATGGGGTGCACGATCTGGCGGAAGAAAGCAACTTGATGCACGGAATAGAGACATTAAACATGCTTTTAAAAGTGGAACTACCATTCATCGATTAGCAGAGGAATACTTTCTTTCTACGGAAACGATAAAAAAAATCGTGTATTCAAAATAATAATGAAAAGCACTGATTATTCAATTAGAAATAATCAGTGCTTTTTGTGTATACTTTGTTTATGAATCGTTTTCGACATTTTATAAAATAAGTGTATTGTATACAATAAAAAGAGATCAACAATTTGTATGGAGTGATAATAATGGAAGCATTTATTAGAAGTGATCAATATAATTTTATAAAATCACAAACTCATATTCTAGCGCATGGACACGCAACAGCAAACGATAGAGGTGTTATTGCTGCGCTGAAGTCTCTTGCAATAGAAAAAGTGTTACATGTTTTTGAAAATCTTACTGATGAACAAAAAAAAATAATCGATACGATTTTGGCAGTTGAAAATAGAGAGAACGCAGAAGCGTTTTTACTTCAGTTAAATCCATATGTTATTCCGTTTCAGGAAATTACACCACAAGCGTTAAAAAAAATATTTCCTAAAGCTAAAAAATTGAAGCTTCCTGAAATAGAAGAAATAAATATGAAAGAAATGTCGTATTTAGGTTGGATTGATAAAGGAACGGGCAGAAAGTTTATTGTAGCAAAGGCTAAAAATAAGTTTGTTGGCTTGCAAGGCACATTCCAAAGTATAAATAAAAAGGGCATTTGCTCATTATGCCACGGTCATGAAGAAGTAGGGATGTTTTTAGTTGAAATAAAAGGTGATGTACCAGGTACCTTTGTTAAGAAAGGAAACTATATTTGCAAAGATAGTATAGTGTGTAATCAGAATATGACTTCACTTGATAAATTACATGACTTTATTGAGAGATTGAGGAAATAAATTATTGCAAAAGATCGTACTAAACTACATTCATCACTATAATTGTATGTGAGTTCAAGAAAACAAAAATGACCTGTTCCCTAAAGAATAGAGGGAACAGGTCTAGGGATACTTTTCAATAGGTAGGAGATGTAAATCTCTACCCATTGAAATTCACTTAGATCATAACGCCATTATCTGCAAAGCGATACCACTTTCCATCAATGAACAGGTAGCTAGTAGCCATGGAACCATTTGTATTTAGATAATACCAAGTAGATCCTTCTTTTAACCAGCCAGTAGCCACAGAACCATTTGTATTTAGATAATACCAAGTAGATCCTTCTTTTAACCAGCCAGTAGCCATAGAACCATTTGTATTTAGATAATACCAAGTAGATCCTTCTTTTAACCAGCCAGTAGCCATAGAACCATTTGCATTTAGATAGTACCAAGTATCGCCTGCTGGTAACCAGCCTGTAGCCATAGTCCCATCTCCATAAAAGAAATACCAAGTCCCTTTTATATTTTTCCATGCTGTAGCCATGGAACCATCTTCATTATAGTAATACCAAGTGCCTTTATAGGGCCCACTAGTAATCTCACGCCAACCTGTCACCATAGTCCCATTATCATTAAAATAATACCCTTTATCATTAATCAATTTTTCCCCTATAGCCATGGAACCATCTTCATTGTAGTAATGCCAGCCGTCGGAACCACCAAAGTGTTTCCAACCTGTCACCATGTTGCCATTATCATTAAAGTAAAATGTTTGTCCTATAATCGTTTTTTTACCTGTGGCCATGAATCCTTCTTCATCGAAGTAATACCAAGTGCCTTTAATATTTTTCCAATCTTTAACCATGGAGCCATCTTCATTAAAATAACGCCATTTTCCGTTATAAGACACAGGTCCATTAAATTGTTTCCAACCTGTCATCATAGCTCCATTATCATTAAAATAATATGTTTTTTTATTAATAGTTTTCAAGTCTGTAACCATAATTCCATCTTTACCAAATAAATACCAAGTGCCGTTGATCTTTTTCCAATCTTTAGCTGTATTACCATCTTCATTAAAGTAATACCAAGAACCTCCATATTTTGACCAATGTGGAACCATAGCCCCATTTACTTCACCTTGCTCAATTGCATATGTATGATTTTGAACAACTACATTTTCTTCTGCATGAGAAACTGTAGGAACTACAAACATTGCAGCCATTAAAATTGGTAAAATAGATTTCTTCATTTTCCATATCCCCCAAATAATGAATAATTTTAGTTTTTATTTTCACAAAAGAATTATATTCTGTAATATTGAAATAATCAATGTGTCTTGTAATATAAATGTAATGTTTTTTGATTTATTGAAATTTAATTTGCTTTTTTGTCATAAATTAAGTGGGTTTCCAATTTAAGTAACTTACTTTATTTCTTGAATCATTATCATCCCTTGAATAGACCGCACCAATTACAATTATATATGTAAAATAAAAACGCCTATTATATCATGTGTGCCATTTTATAAACGCACTCTTTTAATAAGTGATTTATGAAATTTCTTGCCTTTTAATAAAAACTATTTTTCATACTTTGTATGTTGATTAGAATAAGCTATTCAATTATGCATAGACAGAAAAAGAGTGAATAGAGGGTAACGAATCATTTTCTATATGGCATGATTTTTGCACTTTAATAAAAAAACATTCATATAAAAAAAGTTTCTTTCGGGTGCAAAAAATTATGTTTGAAAAGGGGAAATGAGAAATGAAATATCCACTAACACCAGATGTAAAACCGGAATTTTGTACGACAGGTACATTTATGAGATTACCTTCAAGTAATGAGCAAGCAAAAGTGGCTATTTTAGGGATGCCTTTTGATACTGCTGCTTCTTTTCGCGTTGGTGCGCGTTTTGCTCCACAAGCAATCCGTCAAGCATCGATGACTTTGTTTCCATATCATCCGATTCATCATGTTTATCCGTTTGATGACACAAATGCGATTGATATTGGTGATGTTTCTGTGATTCCACATAATATTCATCGCAGCTATGATTTAATAGAGGAAGCCGTTTTTGGGTTAATGCAGCAAGGAATCATTCCAATAGGTCTTGGAGGGGATCATTCTGTTACATTAGCAAGCCTTCGTGCGGCAGCGAAAGTTCATGGACCTGTGGCAATGATTCATTTCGATTCGCACACAGATACATGGGATACATATTATGAGGAAAAATATTGGCACGGTTCGCCGTTTATACGTGCACATGAAGAAGGGTTACTACAGCCAGACAAAGTATTTCAAATTGGAATTCGTGGAACATTGAATCATCCTGGTGATATAGAAGCTAGCAATGACTTAGGATATAACGTTATTACAACAGCAGAATTATGTAATCGTGGTTTTGAAAGTGTCCTTGAGCAAATGCGAACAACGATTGGCGATACACCGTGTTTCTTAACGTTTGATATTGATTTTGTAGATCCATCTTGTGCGCCTGGTACAGGGACATTAGAAGTTGGGGGATTTAACAGTCGTGAGACATTAAATATGGTGCGTTCATTAAGTGGTTTTAATTATATTGGTTTCGATTTAGTGGAAGTGTTACCGCCATATGATCAAGCTCAAATTACTTCTTTATTAGCTGCGACACTAGTACATGATTTTGCTAGTTTGATTGCATTACAGTTGAAAAATGCAGCGAATAAGTAGAGAAATGATTTATTATATTGGAAAATAAAAAAGGTCAATGAGAAGATCTTCTCATTGACCTAAAGTATTCTCGTTGTTCATGAAGCAGGAATTTTTAAAAGATAATAAAAGTTAACCATAGCAAGATGTCAGGTAATAAAAAAACACTACCTGTTCAAATTATTGAAAAGGTAGTGAGAGATATGATTAATTCTTTTTCCAATTTTCTTCAATAAAATCTTCACGACCGGACTCTTTACGTTCCTGAGCATATTTCTCAGGATTTTTTTTGTAAAAATGTTGATGATATTCTTCCGCTTCGTAAAAAGGAGCAGCTGGACGAATTTCCGTCACGATTGGACCCTTAAACATACCGCTTTCTGCTATTGCTAGCTTTGATTTCTTAGCTAGTTCTTTTTGGCTTTCATTATGATAAAAAATTGCTGTGCGATAGGATGGCCCACGGTCAAAAAATTGTCCACCGTCATCAGTCGGATCAATTTGTGGCCAATATAAATCTAGCAATTTTTGATAAGGAAAAATAGAGGGATCGAATGTAATTTGAACAACTTCTAAATGTCCAGATGTTCCTGATTTCACTTGTTCGTATGTTGGATTTTCGATATGACCACCAGCATAGCCTGAAACAACTTTTTGAATACCAGGAAGTTCGTCAAATGGTTTTACCATGCACCAAAAGCAGCCACCTGCAAAGGTTGCGAGTTCGTATGTTTTTTCTGTCATTGCTGTAATCCTCCTAAATAGATATGTTTTATCTAGTATTATATAAATTGTTTTATTGCGCAATAAAAAAGATTTGAAACTATATGTTTTTTATAGACAAGAACCACCGCTCGCATCAATCAATTGACCGGTAATCCAACGGCTATCAGGGGAAGCAAGAAATGCAGCAGTATCTGCAATGTCCTCTATTTCACCTTGCTCACTTCTTAGGTTACTGTAAAGAAAGTTAAAGGGATTGTAGACAGTGTGAACATTTTTGTATTCCTCACAATGAATTTAAGCTGGCTATACAAATGACTTAATGATGAATCTGAATCATTATGGAGGCGCATTAAAGAACAACGATTCATATTTCAGGCTATTGCAAATAGCGTGAAAATTCATTATATTGGAATGCGATGAATTTTCATAAGTTGAATTGAGCTATATCTCCTAGGATCTAAAAAAGATGCAAGAACAGAAGGTTAGGGTAGGTGTACGGTTAGATTCAGTAGCAAATTTTTATTTGGAGTATAAACGGTGAAGTACCTGAAAACTTCCTATCAGCCAATAATTGTACGAATAGCTTGACCCTAAAAATAAGTAGGCAAAGAAAACTCTTACTCCCTATAAAAATTGGACTTTTGATGATAAGAGGTAACAGTCGCAAAAGAACGGTGAGTTCTCTTTTAGCTTTTATATATTCATTCAAATGATAAGAGTTGTAGTAAAATGGATCTTATTTTAATGATTATTTTGGTATAATTGCACATTATTAGTAAAAGTAAATACACATGATTCGTCTAACATTAACTCTCGGTGTCAGCAACCGGATAACTACTTAAGGCTGAAAAAGAATTTGCTAATTTTTTCGCAAAATGTAATGGGGGCTCCACTGATTGGAGATGAATGTACATGATTAATGGACTCGTATATAACCAATGGTTGTGTAAAGCACTAACAATAATTCCCTGTTGCACAATTGAACGCATAAATGAAGGGATTTCTTCTTGCAAAACAGCAATTTCTCCTAAATTTAAAGCATTTCCACTTTGATCCAAAGATTCAAAACTTACTCCTACAGGTATTACATAGCCACTCAGCTTTCCTTGAACAAGAACATTAAAATTGCGACGTAAAGATACCGAACAACCATTTTGATTTATTTTACTTTTTCCTTTAAGAATTGTAGCAAATTGTCCGCAAAGAATATTTAAGTCATTCATGGATCTACTCCCCTTTATCGTACAAAATGATGTATTTAGAGTTATAAGATAAAAAAGATTTATCTTATATTATCGTATAGTTCATGCGATAGGCTCATGCAGATTTTGTGAACTACCCGCCACTTAACGCTCTTACGAGCTGTTTGAAGTGGGGGCTTCTCGGTTAGTCGTTACTTTTATTAGCTAACGAATTAGTCGTAAGACCACGAGCTATCTCCCATGTTCCATAGGTTCTTTGATATGATTTATGATCATGTCCATAGGTTCTTTGATATGATTTATGATCATG
>NZ_JBFTMC010000035.1:0-34601 GCF_056396765.1 Bacillus sp. 05T22 | reverse complement strand
GTCTTTTCACTCTACCTACAAACATTGGATTTATCCCGCTATTTGCGGGCAGTAAWACTCCCAYCTCAAAATTCAATGAAAGCAAGGAACTTAGTAGCTCATTACAAAACAATTATTTTTAAATTCATGTAAAATTCTCCTTCACATTCTCTCTCTAAAAGGAAAATATCCCTTTCCAGTTGAATAACATTACATGAATACGAAATGAAAACGGAGGACGATGACTAATATGAAAACAGCCCTTTTACTCGTTGACATTCAAAATGATTATTTTCCAAATGGCAAGATGGAACTACGTGGTGCCGTTGAAGCTAGCGAGTATGCAAGTCAACTTCTAAGGCACTTTCGAAAAACTAAGCAACCAGTTTTCCATATCCAACATGTATCTACGAAAGAAACTGCCACCTTTTTTCTTCCTAATACAGAAGGTGTTCACATTCATGAAATTGTTCGTCCATTACAAGATGAAACGGTTATCCTCAAACACTATCCAAATAGTTTTCGAGAAACAAACCTACTAAAGCAATTACAAGACTTAAACATTCAACATCTCATTATATGCGGAATGATGACTCATATGTGTATTGATGCCACAGTAAGAGCTGCTTTTGATTTCGGTCTTCGTTGCACTGTTGTACATGATGCATGCGCAACAAAAGATCTTATCTTTAAAAATGCTACGATTCCTGCTGTCTATATCCATAATACAATTTTAGCAAGTTTGAATGACGTATATGCAGAAGTCATGAGTACAGAAGAGTTCTTACGTTTTAGAAACTCCATCTAAGACAAAAAATCATGTCTCTCACAGACGGAGACATGATTTTTTATACTGTTATTCACAGGTTACCGTAACTTGAAGTCTCCCGAACTTGTTTTTACTTTCACTTTATTTTCCCCTGTGCCTTTTACTCCAACTAACTGATTCTTTGATTTCTCTTCATATAGCAAACCAGCAATATTTACATCCGCCTTACCTGAACTTCCATCAAACTCAACTCTTAAAGATTCAGGAAGTGTATCAAATTGCATCTTAACATCACCGCTTGATGTATTACACTCTACCTCTCCTTGCAAACTACGATCATTATATTCAATATCACCTGATGATGTTTTAGCTACTAATTCTTTAGAATGTAGATTTTCTACCCTAATTTTTCCGCTACCTGTGTTCAATTTTGCTACTTCGATTTCACTTTTATCTGTCTCAATCTTTCCGCTAGACGTTTTAGCTGTTAATTTTTCTTTTATCTTAGAATGCGAGAATGATACATCCCCAGAGGAAGTATTTATCTCCGCTACCTTTGTTTCAATTTCTTTTGCAACAAAATCTCCTGATGATGTAGTTACTTTTACAGTGTCATATATTTTCTTTGGAATTTTAACTTGTAAATTTACATCTGCGGTAGTTCCAATTCCCCAACCGATAGAATTCCAATTTTTACTAAAATCAATATTTAATCTATTGTTTTCTTTTTTCACCTCAAATTTATATTTATCTACTAGCTCTTTGCTTATCTCTCCATCCAGTAACACTTCTATATCTTTTGAATCACCTGTAATAATTTCAACATCTGCTGCCGAAGTCTTTACTTCAATTTCATCAATTTTTTCACCATCCACCGTTTCTTCTTTATGAATTTCAGTTTTATTAAAAGCTACACCAAAAACAGTCATTGCCCCAACACCAATGCCCCCAATAATTAACAATGATAATGCGATAAAAACAATCTTTTTCATAAAATAACACTTCCTTCGTCTTATTTCTTTTAATAAAATCATTAAAAATTAAATTCCATACATCCCTATTCATATAACTTTTATTATTCAGTACTATATATTATACAGTACCATTCCAAAGCTACTTATTCTCCTCAGAATCTTTCATGTTTCATTTTATCATTTACCATAATTTAACACAATGTTATTTTCTGAAAAATATAAAAACACCACTTCCAGTGAGCAAAACCGAAAGTAGTGTCCTCTTGTCTAACCATAGATTTTCTTTCAAATTGTATTATACAGGAAATTCAAAAAATTAATACAGAAAAATATGACGAATGGATCAACTTTTCTGGTGCTTTTGTTTCTTTTCACTCTTTTATATTGTATTTAAGCAAGGTAGCAGTTTTCCAATCAGAATCTTTCTTACATGAAAAAGGCCTTCCCTATTACAGGAAGGCCTTTTCACCTATTTCTTATAAAGTTTCAGAAGTAGTTTTTCCTTGCATGTGAAGTGCGATATAGTCAGGTCCACCAGCTTTAGAGTCTGTACCAGACATGTTAAAACCACCAAATGGTTGGTAACCTACGATTGCACCAGTACATCCACGGTTGAAGTATAAGTTACCAACGTGGAAGTCTTCACGCGCTTTTTCGATATGTTCACGGTTATTAGAAACAACAGCTCCTGTTAAACCGTATTCTGTGTTATTTGCAATTGCAAGCGCATGATCAAAGTCTTTCGCTTTACAGAATGCTACTACTGGTCCGAAGATTTCTTCTTTCATTAAACGAGCGTCTTCTGCAACGTCAGCAACGATTGTTGGTTGAATGAACCAGCCTTTAGAGTCGTCTCCTTCGCCACCTGCTACTACTTTACCTTCTTCTTTACCAATTGCAACATAGCTCATTACTTTATCAAATGCAGCTTGGTCATTAACTGGTCCCATGTTCATGTCTTTTTCAGCTGGGTTACCTACAGTTAATTCTTTCGTTAATTCAACAGCACGGTTTAATACATGATCATATACATCTTCATGGATTACTGCACGAGAACAAGCAGAACATTTTTGTCCTGAGAATCCAAATGCAGATGCAACGATAGACTTAGCAGCTAATTCAAGATCTGCTTCTTTATCAACAACGATTGTATCTTTACCGCCCATTTCAGCGATAACACGTTTTAACCAAATTTGGCCTGGATTTACTTTTGCTGCGCGTTCGTAAATACGAATACCTACATCGCGTGATCCAGTGAAGCTAATGAAACGTGTACGAGGGTGGTCTACTAAGTAGTCACCAACTTCAGATCCGCTACCAGGGATGAAGTTTACAACGCCTGCTGGTAAGCCTGCTTCTTCTAATACTTCCATAAATTTCGCTGCCACTACAGGTGTTGTACTAGCTGGTTTTAGTAATACTGTGTTACCAGAAACTACTGCAGCTGTTGTCATACCTGCCATAATTGCGAATGGGAAGTTCCAAGGAGAAATGATAACACCTACTCCTAATGGAATGTAAGAGAAACGATTATATTCAATTGGACGGCTTTCTACTGGCATACCGTCTTTTAATTTTAACATTTGACGACCATAATATTCCATAAAATCGATTGCTTCTGCTGTATCCGCATCTGCCTCATTCCATGGTTTACCTGCTTCTTTTACAAGAATAGCAGAGAACTCATGCTTTCTACGACGAACGATTGCTGCAGCACGGAATAAAATGTCTGCACGCATTTCTGGTTTTGACTTTCTCCAAGTTTGGAATGTTTCATCCGCCACTTGCATTGCTTTTTCAGCTAATTCACGGCTTGCTTTTGAAACACTGCCCACAACTTCTTCTTTATTTGCAGGGTTTACAGAAACGATTTTCTCGTCTGTAGTGATCTTTTCTCCCCCGATAATTAATGGATAGTCTTGTCCAAGATAAGATTCTACTTTCTTTAAACCTTCTTCAAACGCTAACTTGTTAGCCTCTACTGAAAAATCTGTAAATGGCTCATGCTTGTATGCTACTACCATTCTTTTTAGCCTCCCCTTAGAAAAACGTTTACATTTTACAACATTATTCTACACGATAATTTAGATTTATTCAAATATTCCTAGACTTATATTTTAAAAATTAATTAATTTTTAAAATATAATAATAATAAAAGAGCTTCATACCTAAGTATGAAGCTAAAAAATATGAACATATTCCAAAACATTTTTCCCAATCAACAAAATTGTTACCAATAAAAATAAAGTACGAACATATCCAACACCTTTTTGTACTGCAAACTTTGATCCTAGATAAGCCCCAAAAATCATTGATAACCCCATAATAATACCGTATTCAAAATGAATGACATCTAAAAATAGAAATGTGATTAAAGATACAATGTTACTAACGAAATTCAAAAGTTTTCCAGATGCAGCAGCTTGAATAAAATCCAAACCAATTAATAAAAATGCAAAAATTAAAAATGAACCTGTCCCGGGACCAAAAAATCCATCATAAAATCCTAAACTTAAAATAACAAAGAAAAACATTAATGCTTTTCCTTTCGTCATCTTTTTATAAGTGGACACACTTCCCCAATCTTTTTTTACAATAATATAAATTGCAATAAATACCAACATAATAAGTACAAGCGGCCGTAAAATATCGGGTGGAATAAATTTCACAACTAAAGCTCCAGCTATCGCACCCACAATAGTTAATGGGATTAACTTTCCTACTATACGAAAATTAACCTTCCCTGAACGAATAAAATAAATAGTGCTTGTAAAAGTCCCCATCGTTGCAGCCAGCTTATTTGTTGCAATTGCCGATGCAGGCGATAAGCCCACAAACATAAGTGCTGGAAGTGAAATGAGCCCTCCTCCTCCAACAACTGAATCAATAAATGCAGCCAAAAAACCGAAAGCAACAAGTAATACAATAATCTGTAAACTTAACTCATCCATGTCTTTTCTCCTTACCCCTTTTTATTCACAACATTAGAAATTATAACAAAATTACAGAAGAAAAAAAGCCGTTCCAAAAAGGAACAACTTTTTTCTTAATCTAAAATTTTCACAAATGGTTCATCTTGCTTTTCCTCACGAATAATAATCGCTTCCGGTCGCTCAACAGACTTAATTGTTACCTGTACTTTCACATAATTCGGGAAGTATTGCATAACTTGTCCAGCAACAAATTGCGTAAACCCAATGACTTCTGCTTTTCCGTTAAATTGAACAGGAATTTCAAGCTTCATTTCCTTTAATTGATCATCTTTATAGAATCCTGTACCAATAACAGCTGTGTAATCATTTTTGAAATACTCACTCAGCTTTGCAGTGAAGTTTTTTACAATGGCTGCATCGTCACGATGCGCTTCATCTACCTCTTTTGAAGGAAATAAATAATATTTCTCGTTAATTTCTTTCCAATCCCCTATCTTTTCACTGCCCTTATCTACTTGAGTGTAGGAGACAAATCTTCCTGGTACAAGTGTTGATTTTGGACCTTGGCGATAAATAGCAAATGTAATTGGAACATTTTTTAATTTCGGATCTTTCTTTTGCAACAATGTTAAAATTTCTTGCGCCATAGGCTTAGCTTTTTCTAGCATTTCTTTTTCTGAAATTTCAACTTCTCGTGGATACCCATGTTCCTCAGTATAATAATGAATCGAATTCATTGCTAACCCAATAACAACCCCACCAAGTTCAACTTCTTTGTCATCTTTTGGCACATAATAATCGTGCTCTAAAATATTAGAAAGATACATTGGTGTTTTTTTATTTCGAACCTCTAATGATTCTGAACCTTCTTGTAACGCCGGGTTCAATCCAATATTAGGGAATTTCACTGCGTCTTTTTTCAGTTTCTCTTCTAACTCTTTTTGCTCAGCATCTGTACGCTTTCTCTTTACAAGCATTTGAACCGTTTCTTTATCTAAATATTTACCACCTTGGAATAAATAATTTTTTGTGCTAAACGATTCTTTTGCAATGCGCATCAATCCTGTTTCAAATTCATCTATATCTAGACGGCTATTCAATCCTTGTACAACTAAGCCACGTGCAGAAGCTGGATCAAACGGGAATACCGTTTTATAATACTCATCAGAAATAGAATATTTCGGAACAATCGCTTGTTCTTTTGATTTACCCGATTTTTCAACAACTTTTTCTTCTTTTTTTATACCTGTACTACATCCACTTAGAAGTAGACCTAGGCTTAATACCGCTAATGCTATTTTTTTCATGGTAAGTTTGCACCTCTTACTTATTCAGCTCTTGTAAGAACCTCTCTTCATTCCAAACCTCAATATTATGTTTCTCTGCTTGTGCTAATTTTGACCCTGCCGCTTCACCAGCAACGACTAAATCAGTACTTTTACTTACACTACCTGTTACTTTTCCACCTAGCTCTTCAATCTTTTTCTTCGCTTCGCTACGCCCCATAACTTCTAGTTTCCCTGTTAGAACGATTGTTTTTCCAGCGAAGTAAGATGCAATATTTTGTAAATCAGCACGTTTTATGCCTTTGTAGGTCATGTTAACACCGTACTCTTTAAATTGTTGTAATAATTCTAACACGTCTTCATTATCAAAGTACGTTACAATTGATTGGGCCATTTTCTCGCCAATTTCATTAATCTCTTTTAACTCTTCTTCTGTTGCTTTCACAAGATGATCCATCGTTTCAAAATGCTCAGCTAACGTGCGAGCCGCTTTTGCACCGACATGACGAATACCAAGTCCAAATAATAGACGCTCCAACGAATTTTCCTTAGAAGTTTCAATTGCTTGTACTAATTTAGATGCTGATTTCTCACCAAAACGCTCTAATTGTAACAATTGCTCTTGCGTTAATGGATACAAATCTGCGAATGTCCGAATATAATCTGCTTCAAAGAGCTGTGTAATAACACGCTCTCCAAGCCCATCAATATTCATTGCATTTCTTGAAACAAAATGAATCAATCCTTCACGAATTTGCGCTGGACATGCTGGATTAATACAACGCAGAGCTACCTCTTCTTCTAAACGAACCAGTTCACTGTCACAAGTCGGACAATGCGTTGGCATATGATACTCTTCTTCTTCACCAGTACGTTTATCGAAAATAACATTAACTACTTCTGGAATAATGTCTCCAGCCTTTTTCACAATAACGTAGTCACCAATTCGAATATCTTTTTCACGAATTAGATCCTCGTTATGTAGAGATGCACGGCGGACAATTGTTCCTGCCACTCGAACTGGTTCTAGTTCTGCCGTCGGTGTCACAACCCCTGTGCGTCCCACGCTCAGTTCAATACCTGTTAATCTCGTTACAACTTCTTCTGCCGGAAACTTATAAGCAATTGCCCAGCGTGGACTCTTTGCTGTTGTTCCTAAACTATCTTGCAAGGCCACATCATCTACTTTAATTACGATTCCATCAATCTCATAATCAAGATTCGGGCGCTTTTCCTGCCATTCTTCTACATAAGCGATTACATCTTCAATTGTTTCACATGTACGGCGATTTGGATTTGTTTTAAACCCAAGCTCGCCTAAGAAGTTTAATGATTCGCTATGTGATGCAATCGTCTTTTCTTTCACATCAGCAAGGCCGTACACAAACATTGACAAATTACGCTTCGCAGCAATTTTTGGATCAAGCTGGCGAAGTGATCCGGCTGCTGCATTACGTGGATTTGCAAAAACTGCCTCACCATTTTGTTCTTTCTCTTCGTTTAATTTTACAAATGAACGCTTTGGCATATATGCTTCACCGCGCGCTTCTAATGTTACTTCTTCTTTCAAACGAAGAGGGATCGCTTTAATTGTTTTTAAATTTTGCGTAATATCTTCACCAGTTACGCCATCACCACGTGTTGCGCCTTGAACGAAGCGTCCTTTTTCATAATGAAGGGAAACAGCAAGACCGTCAATTTTTAGTTCACATATATATCTTACATTTGAATCATCAATTCCTTGACGTACTCTGCGATCAAAATCACGTAAATCTCCTTCATTAAAGGCATTTCCTAAACTTAACATCGGCGATTTGTGCGTTACCTTTTCAAATATATCAAGCACTGTTCCCCCAACTCGAACGGTGGGAGAGTCTTCTGTTAAAAATTCTGGGTTCTCTGCTTCTAATTTTATAAGCTCCTGCATATCGCGGTCGTATTCCGCATCAGAAACAGAAGGATTGTCTAATACGTGATATTGATAGTTGAATGCATTCAACATATCACGAAGTTCTTCTATACGCTGCTTTGCCTCTTCTTTTGACATATCCTTACTCCTTTCTATTGTTTCGTTACAGGTGCAAATTTTGCTAATAAACGTTTAATGCCAATTGGGCTTGGGAATGCAATATCTAATTCTTTTGCATCTCCTTCACCTTTCACACTTACAACTGTACCAACACCCCATTTTTGATGGGACGCTTTATCACCTACAGCCCAGCCAATTTGCTCTCCTCCTGTCGTTTTCACAGTTGGACGCACAAATGCAGAGCGGGAACGTGTTGTCGTTGTTGTTGCCCCAGCCGTTCTTCCTTTTGCACTAAATGTCTCACGCTTTGGCGCTGTTTCATTTAATGGTTCTAGCAACTCCGTAGGAATTTCTGAAATAAATCGAGATGCTGCATTCATATTTGTTCTACCGAATAAAGTACGCATTTGGGCATTTGATAAATATAACTCTTCTTCCGCACGAGTAATACCTACATAAGCAAGACGGCGTTCCTCTTGCATTTCATCTTCTTCCATAAGAGAGCGAGTATGCGGGAACACTCCTTCTTCTAGTCCAACAATAAAGACAACTGGGAATTCAAGTCCCTTTGCCGAGTGCATTGTCATTAAAATAACTTCTTCACCCGCAGTTGGATCCTCATCCACGCGATCAATATCTGCAACAAGTGCCAAATCTGTTAAGAAAGCAACAAGACTCTTATCTTCACTTTGCGATTCAAATGTCTGTGTAACAGATAAAAACTCATCTAAGTTTTCAAGTCGTCCTTCTGCTTCTAAAGAACGTTCATTCTTTAGCATATCGCGGTAACCCGTTTTCTCAATCACTTCTTCTACTAGTTCCGTAACAGATAAGTATTCTTGCATGTTTACCCAATTGTGTAATTGACTTGCAAATTCTTTTACTGCTTTTGTGATTTTTGCACTTACTCCGACATGTTCAATTTCATCCATTACAGCCGTTAATGAAATCCCATTTTGCACGCCGTAGTTAATAATTTTATCGATAGACGTGGCACCGATTCCTCGCTTCGGCATGTTAATAATACGTGCGAAGCTAATCTCATCATCTGGATTTGCAATTAAACGTAAGTATGCCAAAATATCTTTAATCTCTTTACGATCATAGAACTTAATGCCGCCGACAATTTTATATGGAATATTAGACTTTAAGAAAATCTCCTCGACCATACGAGACTGGGCGTTTGTACGATACAGAACCGCAAAATCTGTATATTTTCGATTTCCCATTTGAATTTCATCGCGAATTTTTTTTGCAACAAAATATGCTTCATCCTTTTCCGTTGCAGCACGGTAATACGAAATCTTGCTTCCAATTTGATTGTCTGTCCATAATTTTTTCGGTTTACGATTTGAATTTTTTTCAATTACAGCATTAGCCGCATTTAAAATATTTTGTGATGAACGGTAGTTTTGCTCTAACAAGATAACCTGTGCATTTTCGTAGTCTTTTTCAAATGACAAAATGTTAGAAATGTCCGCCCCACGCCAACGATAAATGGACTGGTCAGAATCACCAACAACACAAAGGTTTTTAAAGCGAGCAGCTAATTTATTTACAAGAATGTATTGGGCTCTATTCGTATCTTGGTACTCATCCACATGAATATATTGGAACTTACGCTGATAGAATTCCAATACTTCTGGAACACGTTCAAATAAATGGATCGTCGTCATAATTAAATCATCAAAATCTAATGAGTTATTTTTCAAAAGACGTTTTTGATATTCCGTATATACATCGCTTGTTAATTTTTCAAATGGATCCGCAATTGAAATTTGCTTTGCATATTTATCAGCAGATAACAATTCATTCTTTGCATTGCTAATACCAGATAAAATAGAACGTGGATCGAACTTTTTCGGATCAATATTACGCTCTTTCATAATCTTTTTTACAACCGTAAGTTGATCACTTGCATCTAAAATCGTGAAGTTACGATTAATWCCRATRCGRTCAATRTCACGTCGTAAAATACGTACGCACATTGAGTGGAACGTAGAAATCCAAATATCTTCCGCTTCCGGGCCAACAAGCTTATCGATACGTTCACGCATTTCACGAGCCGCTTTATTTGTAAAAGTAATTGCTAATACATTCCAAGGTGCTACACCTTTTTCACCAAGTAAGTATGCGATGCGATGTGTTAGCACACGCGTCTTACCACTACCAGCACCAGCCATTAATAGAAGTGGTCCGTTTGTTGTTTGCACTGCCTTTTGTTGCTGAGGATTTAAACCATTTAATAATTTATCAGTTATACTCATATGTGCCTGCACCTACTCTCCTTTTACAGCTTTTACTGTTTGTAAAGCTGCTTTTATATCATCATAAATTACATTTCCTACAACGACTGTATCAGCGTACTGTGCCATTTCTTTTGCTTCTTTCGCACTTGAAATTCCACCGCCGTAATACAGCTTTGCTTGTTGTAATTCTGCTTTTACGTTTTTAACGAGTTCAATATCTCCGTAAGTACCGCTATATTCTAAGTAGAAAATCGGCAACTTCAGAAGCTTGTCTGCCATACGTGCATATGCAATCACATCATCTTCTGTTAAATCACATTTCGCTTCTGTAAGCTGAGCTACCTTTGCTTCTGGATTTAAAACACAATATCCTTCCATGAAAATTTCATCCCAGTTCATAATATCCCCAAATTCCTTCAATGCCTCATGATGAATTCCCGTTATCCATTCCACTTTTGGGCTGTTTAAAACACTTGGAATGTAATAAAAATCAAACCCTGGTGTAAGAGCTTCAAGATCAGAAACCTCTAACACACAAGGAACTGCATATCTACGAATGCTTACTAGCATGTGTAATACATTATCAATTGTTACCCCGTCACTTCCGCCTACAATCACTGCGTCTGTTCCAGATTCACAAATCATTTCTAAATGTTCATCGCTTAATTCCTTATTCGGATCAAGCTTAAATACATGTTTCCACTGTGAAATATCGTACATGAAAACACCCTTTCTTTTGTCTATTCACCTTTATGTGCTGGTTCAAAAAGGAGGATCTAGAGAGCCGAGCTATTCGAGGCGCTGCAGCCAGGAGGATACGGAGTATAGCTTATACTACATGAGTACCGGACTGGCACAGCAGCGAAGAAATGCGAAGGTTATCTTGACCGGACTTTTTAAACTTCCTTTTACAATACACGTTTAAAAAGGAGAATCTAGAGAACCGAGCAGTTCAAGGCGCTGCAGCCAGGAGGATACGGAGTGTAGCTTATACTACATGAGTACCGGACTGGCACAGCAACGAAGAAATGCGAAGGTTATCTTGACCGGACTTTTTAAACTTCCTTTTATGCATTCTTACATTATAACAAAAAAAGACACCTATACACACGTCCAATCCAACATCTTTTTCACCGTCAAATGTTGGATTACATATCGCAAAACTTACGTGGAATAATAACAACTGAAATAGTGTTTGCTATTTCTAAGCTGATGAAGAAGGAGTGTTTTCTTTGATGAAGCAAAACATCGGCATAATGAATGCTTTAATCCGAATTACATTCGGTTTGGTCGTACTAAGTTGTAGCACAGCTAAACTCACACGTAAACCATGGTGCACTTGGTCAAAGGTTTTGCTGTGGCTTAGTGCAATGAAAATTGCAGAAGGAATCTTGCGTTTCTGTCCTATTACTGAAGCATGTAAATTCGGAAAATATATAAACATGGGTGCCTTTAAAATACCTAGCATGGATTTTAATAAAAAAGGACATGCTAAACAAGAAGAAGTAAGTCACACTTCCAGTCCTGACAAACCAGGATCAAAAGGAAGTTATGATGCTTCTGACAAAGAGATTGAGTCAGCGATTGAAGAAGCAATCCTGGCGAAACCGCTTTGAATCATTTGTCACAATGCAAGATGCTCTCAAAGGGACTTAGCTGCTGCAGTGGGCGGCTAAGTCTTCTTTATTTTATCACAAAACAGAACTAATGTTCTTTTTTGTTTTATTTCCCCTAAGAGATTCCATTGAACTACCCCCACCTAATCTCTTTGCTTTTGCTGAATTCTGAGGTGGAGGTCTTACTGCCCGATAATGCGGGATAAATAACTGTAGCTATATATTAATTTGAGATGTATCGCGCCGCACACCTAAAAAACTAATTTCCCCGTTCTTCTAAGAATCATTTTTATTTTTTTCAGAAAATTAGACTTTCCTCCCTTGCATTCGATGATATAAAAATGATATCATTTTTATATCAGAAGGAGGCGATTATATGAGAGAAAAACAAGTGTTTTATGTAAATGGTTTTCTAGGTATTATTGGTCTTTTAGCTTTATCCGGTATCGGTGTGTTTTGCCTCGTACAAGAAATATTTGTAGTAGCTGTACTTTGTCTAATTTTAGCTGCGATTCTTGCCACCGGTATTGGGATTGTCCAACCAAATCAAGCAAAAGTGATTACGTTTTTTGGGAACTATTTAGGAACAATCCGTCAAAATGGATTATTTTTAACAATTCCATTCGCACTTCGTCAAACTGTTTCTCTTCGCGTTGAAAACTTTAATAGTAAAAAACTAAAGGTAAATGATGTAGAAGGGAACCCGATTGAAATTGCAGCTGTTGTCGTTTATAAAGTTGTCGATTCAGCAAAAGCGATTTTTGGGGTTGAACATTATGATCAATTCGTCGAAATTCAAAGTGAGACAGCAATTCGCCACGTTGCAACGAAGTATCCGTATGATAATTTTCAAGATGATAATTGCATCACACTACGTGGAAATGCCGAAGAAATCTCTGAGGAACTAAGACGTGAATTAGAAGCGCGCTTAAATATTGCTGGTGTAGAAGTACTAGAAACTCGTTTAACACATTTGGCTTATGCAACAGAAATTGCACATGCGATGCTTCAGCGTCAACAAGCGAAAGCTGTTCTAGCAGCACGAAAAGAGATTGTCGAAGGTGCTGTGAAAATGGCGAAAGATTCGATTCATATGTTAGATGAAGAAGGCGTACTCGATTTAGATGATGAGCGTAAAGCAAACATGGTTAACAACTTATTGGTTGCCATCGTTTCAGATAAAGGTGCACAACCAGTTATTAATACAGGAAGTCTATATTAAAGGTTGTATGTAATTATGGCCAAAAAGAAAAGCTTTCCATTACGTATTGATCCTGAATTGCACGCAGTCATCGAAAAATGGGCGGATGATGAATTTCGCAGCGTCAACGCACACATCGAATATTTACTTCGAGAAATAGCAAAGCAAAAAGGAAAACTAAAAAAAGAGAAAGAGTCTTAAATTTATGTTAAATGGCTCTCTTCCCTACACAAAAACACACCCGCGTTCAGCGGGTGTGTTTTCACAAATCATCTCGACTAAAGTCACACTCTTTTAACGGGACAACCTGCGTCTTTTTAATAAACTTATAACCTAACCAAAGAATAAGAAACACTGGCACACTAATATACGATACAAGCATTCCATACCAGTTAATCTCCCCTCCAGAAACCACTTCACTTCCTTGTCCAATAATAACAATGATGCATAATACTAACGTAAACAACGGACCAAAGGGATACCATTTCGCCTTAAATTTGAGTTCATTTAGGTCTCTCCCTTGCGCCACGTATGCTTTACGAAATCTATAATGACAGATTGCGATTCCAATCCATGTTAAAAATCCCGTTAACCCCGTCATATTAAGCAACCATATATAAACAACGCCATCGCCAATGAACGATGATAAAAAGACAAGTAATCCAAAAATAATATTAGCATACAAAGCATAGGTAGGGACCCCTCTTCTATTTACCTTGCGCAAAATTTTAGGCGCTTTTCCTTCTTGTGCAAGAGCCCAAAGCATGCGAGTAGAAGCATACATAGAAGAATTGCAAGCTGAAAGCACAGAGGTTAAAATAACAGCATTCATTAATGATGCCGCAAATGCAAGTCCAGCTTTTTGAAAAACTAAAGTAAATGGGCTAATAGAAATATGATCCACATCCGATTTAAGAAGACTCGGATCTGTATATGGAATAATAATCCCGATTACGGCTATAGCCAACACATAAAAAATTAACACCCTCCAAAAAACACTACGAATTGCCCGAGGAACATTCCGCTCTGGATCCTCACTTTCACCAGAAGCAATACCAACCATTTCTGTACCTTGAAAGGAGAAACCTGCAATCATGAAAACACCAACTATAGCCAAAAATCCTCCTTTGAAGGGAGCCTCACCTATCGTAAGATTATGAAACCCTACTGCCGGGCTAAAGAATATACCAAGTATCATGAAAATACCAATCACTAAAAATAGAATAATTGTAACGACCTTAATACCAGCAAACCAAAATTCCGATTCACCATACCCTCTAACAGATAGTACATTTAATAAAAATATAAGTGTCAAAAAAAGCATCCCCCATAGAACATCCGAGGATTCTGGTAACCAGTATTTCATAACCAAGGCACCTGCTGCCAACTCAGCTGGAATGGTTGTAGCCCAGCTTAGCCAATAATTCCAACCAAGTGTAAATCCAAATGCTGGATCAACAAACCGAGTTCCATATGTTTCAAATGAACCTGACGTTGGAAGATATGTTGCCATTTCACCAAGACTTGTCATCAAAAAATAAACCATACATCCGATAGCAAGGTACGCAACAAATGCTCCTCCCGGTCCCGCTTGACTAATCGTAGCACCGCTTGCAACAAATAACCCCGTACCAATTGCACCACCAATTGCAATCATAGATATATGTCGTGGCCTTAAGCCACGATTCAACTTCCCATCTATAGTAGATGGTGTTCCAATATTTGATTTTGTCTCTAAATTATCCATCATCTCACCTCTCTCTTTGCAACTTTCCTAAAAAATAACCGATTCACTCTATGCAAAATCAAGTGATTCGTTTCAAAATATACAATGTCCTCTCTTTCCTGCTCTGAATATTCAGACTATTAAACCCACAATAATAGAATTACTATGTTATAGAACGAAAGGCAATCAAAAACAATTCTGATTGCCTTCCCATTTCATTCAAATCAATTCTAGTAACTGCACCTTCTTCTGATACGCTCTCCATGTAATACACCATTTTTTCGGATTATCGAGAAAATCCTGTTCATCTAATTTGTGAATCGTACTATTTTGTGGAGCGTTTTGAATGACTTTGGGATTTTCATAGGCTTCCTTAGAAATTTGTTCAAGGGCTGCTATATACTCATCTAAGTCAGTCTTAGAATAGCTCTCAGTCGGTTCAAGCGTGAACGGCTGGGGTACGATATATGGATGGTGACTCGTCCAATAGTGCAAGCCGAAATCCGTCATTCTTCTTTGGACATCCTCTGTTGTAATACCTGTTTCATTTTTCATCTCTTCCCAGCTATAGCGAACTTGCTCAAGGCGCTGTCCTTTTACATATGGAGCACTTGCACCACGAATCTTTTGTACTTTGTGATACATATAATTGTTATTTAATACAGCTGTTTTCGCCACTTCTTTTAATCCTTCTGGACCAAGGGCACGAATCCATGCATAAGACCTGAGAATTGTTTGTGCTACCCCATGAAAAGCGCGCACTTTTCCAATGGAATGTTTCAGGTCATTGTTTAAATAATATTTTCCTTCATCGCATTCCACAATTGGCCCAGGTAAATATTCTTTTAGCTCTTTTCTCACTCCAAGTGCACCCGTCGCTGGCCCACCACACATATGCGGAGCAGCAAATGTTTTGTGAAGGTTAAAAAAACACATATCAAATCCTGCTTCTTTCGCTCTAGTAATTCCAAGGAGACCATTGGCATTTGCCTGATCATAGTAACAAATCCCACCAGCTTCATGTACGACCTTTGTAAATTCTTTAATTTTCGAATTAAAAATCCCTGTATCTTCAGGATTTGCAACAACAAATCCCGCTGTCCGCTCTGAAACAACTGCCTTTAATTTTTCTATGTCAGGGAATCCATCTTTATCGGGATGAAGCGTAATGATTTTAAAGCCTTTAACAGCTGCTGTAGCCGCTTGTGAAGGATGAGAAAAAATAGTTGTAATAATTTCATTACGTTTTTCCCCTTCTCCGCGAGATTCATGATATTTTCTTACGATAGAAGCCATAGCAAATAATGCTTGCGTACCGCCACTCGGTTGGAATGAAAAATGATCCATACCAGAGATTTCTCTCATGCAAAGATCCAATTTGTATATGATTTCTAACATCCCTTGAACAGTGCTTATATCTTGAAGAGGATGCAGTTCCATTATTTTAGGATTTCGTACTAACAATTCATTAATTTTAGGAATATATTTCATTGTACAAGTACCTTGCCCAATTTCAACGTTAAAATCTGACCCTAACGTCTCTYGCGAAAGTCTCACATAATGCCTTAACACACGCGCCTGACCGATTTCTGGAAGTTTCGGTCTTTCTTTTCTATACATAGAATTAGGAATCTGCGAAACCCCATCTCCAACTTCCTTCACAATCGTTTGATCAACTAATGGAACCTCTACTCCTCTTTCTCCTTGCTGGTGAAGTTCAAAAATAATTGGTTCATTCCATTTTGCTTGATGAAAGTCACGAACTTTACTATTCCTTTTAATTTTTTTCATGAGTCAATTCTCCTTTCTGTCCATCTATTTTAATTCGTCACAACTTCCTGAAGAGCATCAATTAACCGATCAAGGTCTTCCTTCGTATGGACTTCTGTAACGCAATATAAAGCACATTGGCCAAATATAGGAAACTCTTTTGAAATATCCTTTCCTCCAAATATCTGCTTTTCTAATAATTTTTTATTTATGGTTTCTACCGATAAACCAGTTTCATTAAAATCGACAAGAAATTCTTTGAAAAATGGAGAACTTAATCTTGAACCTCTCACTCCAGGAATTTTGTTCAGTTGTTTTACTGCATATTGACTATTTTGCATAATGGTTTGACCTAATTCATACATACCATTCGGTCCAAGTAACGATAAATAAACCCCAGCTGTAATTCCCCATAACGCAGTTTGTGTACCAACTGATTCTTTTCCTTTTTCACGAAGGGCAAAAGATGTCCGATCATAAGCCACATCGCCAAAGCCATACTCCCCTTCTTTTACTGTTGGCACAATTCCAAATAGACGTGAAGGATATTCATTAATAAACTTTTCTTCATCCCTTGTAGCAATGAATCCCGCTTGCCCTCCGCTATAGTTCATATGCATACCAAGCGGCTGCAAATCACCACAAACAATATCCGCTTGATAGTGACTTGGCGGCGCCAACACTCCAAGTGAAATTGGATCAACACCAACTACTACTAGTGCATCATTCTGCTTCGCAATTCCCGCAATTTCCATACCTTGTGATTCAATAAACCCTAAATAGGAAGGATTTTCAAAATAAATGGCTGCCACATTAGAAGAAATCTTATTCTTTAAATCTTCTAAATCTAGAAGACCATTCTCAGCATCATAACTAACAAAAACAAATTCAAGATCTGGGGAGCCATAATTTTGAATAATTTTCATTCTTTCAGGTGATACGGTTTGCGCTACTAATACCTCTGTTCTTTTTGTTATACGAGCAGCCATCCGAATCGCTGTAGCTGCTGCTTGCCCCCAATCAAACGTCGGTACATTTACAACATCCATATCAACAAGTTCAGCTACTAGACTTTGATATTCAAATAACGCTTGGAATCTACCATGATCCTCGTAAGGTTCACCGGCATATGCCGTCAGAAATTCCGATCTTTGATTCACTTCATCGCAAACTGCTGGTACAAAATGCTGCCAGCAACCTGCTCCTAGAAAGTTTAGATATTCACTTGTACTCGTGTTCTTACACAATATTCCTTCAATGAGGCGACGCAATTCGTATTCTGTAAGCGCCTTTGGTATGTTCATTTCCTCTTTCAACTTTAGTTCATCTGGTATACAAGCGTATAATTCCATCACTGATTCAGCGCCTATTTCTTTTAACATCTCTTCCTTTACTTCAGGTACCATATTTGGAATGTAAGGATGTACCTTTTTCGTCATCTTAATACCCCCTTATTAAAATTCTTTCAATTATGCTAAACCTCCACCATCAACAACAAGTTCTGTTCCTGTCACCCAAGATGACAAATCGCTAGCTAAAAATAAAACACCTTTTGCGATATCACGAGGCGTACCAATTCTTGATAGAGGCCGATCTGTTGCTGACTCTTTCAAAAATGTTCCCTCTTCCACATTTAATTGCTTCGCCTCGTCACGTAGTAACTGTGTATCTGTATCACCAGGACATATACAATTCACTCTAATATTTTGCGGACCATGATCAATTGCCATCGCCTTCGTTAAGTTCACAACCCCGGCCTTCGCAGCACAATAAGCAGCTGCTTTATCGCCTCCTTTTAGCCCCCATCCGGAACCTGTGTTGATAATGCTCCCACCTTGCTTTTCAGCCATAATTGGAATGATATATTTAGATAAAAGATATACACCTTTTAATGAAACATTAATAACTGAATCCCATTCCCTTTCCTCTAATTCAACAACTGTTTTTCTTCTAATAATTCCCGCATTGTTAAACAACACATCTACATTTCCATATACCTGCCTAATACGTTCACTGACATTCTTACAATCTAACTCACTTGTTACATCGCACTTCAAAAACTCTGCTCGCTGTCCATCATCTCGTAAACTCTGTGCGGCCTGCATACCTTTTTCTTCATCAATATCTAAAAGAATAACGGTAGCCCCTACTTCAGCAAAAATTGTTGCAGTCGCATACCCAATTCCTGATGCCGCCCCAGTTACAACCGCCACTTTATCCTTTAATTGAAAATAATCTCTTTCCATAAAAAGCCTCCTTTATTTGCATCTGCTTTTTATTAAGCAAAAATCATGCCAATGTTATTGCATAGAAAATCCTTATCATAGCAAGCAATCTTAGTACGATTGTTTGACATTTTTGACAAACGTTTGACACTTTTGTATTTTTAAGAATTATCATACAATGGTTATATAATAGAGAGGAGGTTCTAAATTGTCTACAATCACAGCAATCACAAAAATTATTTATACCTTTTCCGAACTCTTACAAATAGAAATTGCCTATTTCAACCATGAAGGGCTATTAGTTTCTTCAACGGAAGAATATAAAAAGAAAAAAGGAGAACGTGTCTACCTCCCCTTTTTCCAAAAACTATACGAGCATCCCATTACCTTTGTACATAAGCCAGGACATATGAATATGTGTCATGGTTGTCACTTTCAAAAGAGCTGTCCATCAACTGCAGAAATTATACAAAATATGATTCAAAATGAACGCCACTATGGCTATCTTTCATTCGTTAGTTTTTCCAAAGATAAGCAACAAAAATTACTCGATCAGCAAAAAGACTTTATCTATTGGATGGAAAAATTAAAAGAAATTATTACTGAGATTATCCATGAAATGAATTATTCTACTTCCAAAATAGGAACAAAATTAAAACAAACTGAATATATCCTTGGAAACAGCTATACATTACAAAACATAAAAGAAATCTTAAAAAATATGAAAAGTAGTACTTCCTCTATCGTGATTACAGGAGAAACCGGGACGGGGAAAAGCTTAATGGCAAAACTAATTCATGAACAAAGCATGTTCCAAAGGGGAGATTTCATTGAAATAAATTGTGCTAGTATTCCTGAATCGTTATTCGAGAGTGAACTCTTCGGCTATGAGGAAGGCGCATTTACGGGAGCAAGAAAAAAAGGAAAACCAGGTTACTTTGAAATGGCTGATCGAGGAACACTATTTTTAGATGAAATTGCCGATCTCCCTCTCCATTTACAACCAAAACTATTGAAAGTGCTGCAAGATGGTGTTGTACAAAGAATTGGTGGAACACTTCCTAAAAAAGTGAATATCCGGATTATCGCTGCATCTAATCAATCATTAGAAAAATTGATGGAATCTAAACAATTCCGTTCCGATCTTTACTACAGACTAAATGTTATTCCTATCCATTTGCCACCATTAAGAGAGCGAAAAGAAGACTTAAAAAAACTAGTTCCCTTCTTAATTGAAAAATTACAAACAAGAACAGGAAGATTCATTCAAACTCATACAGATGATTTTTTAGAAAAGTTAAAGCAATATCACTGGCCCGGGAACATTCGTGAGCTAGAGAATGTTTTAGAATATAGCATGAATATGGAGAAAAGCGGCCAATTAACTGAATCATCACTACCAGCATTTCTTCAAAATAATTCGGATTTGCTGCGTTCATCCACAAAACAACATGGTGCATTACAAGAGGCTGAAAAAGAAAGCATTATTCAAAAACTTCATGACTATGGTTATGATTATGAAGGAAAAAAACAAGCCGCTGCTGCTTTAGGAGTAAGTGTACGAACGCTATACAGAAAAATGGAGAAACTCGGAATATCTGAGCCAACTAGATAATATACTACTTTTATTATTAGAACTTGCTTTTTTCATAAAAACTATTAAACCAAAAAAGAAGCTAACATAAAACATGTTAGCTTCTAGCAATCGACCTTTTCAATTGCGCGATATCCGATATCACTTCGATAAAATAAACCATCACTCTCGATTTTTTCTATCTCTTTATATACTTTATCCTTCGCTTCTTGTAAGTTTTTTTCCTTACAAGCAACAAATAGTACACGACCACCGTTTGTTACGAAATCTCCATGCTTCATAGCTGTACCTGCGTGAAAAACAATTGCATCTTCTAATGTATCTAATCCGCGAATAATAGCGCCTTTTTCATATGCTTCCGGATATCCGTTTGAAGCAAGTACGACACCAATAACCGCTTCTTCGGACCATTTAAGTACTAATTTTTCTCCATCTAAAACGCTATTACATACATCAACTAAATCATTGTCTAAACGAGGCAGTACAACCTCTGTTTCCGGATCTCCAAAACGAGCATTAAACTCAATTACTTTTGGGCCTTCGTTTGTTAAAATAAGGCCTGCATATAAAATACCTGTAAATGAACGACCTTCTTTGATCATCGCCTGAGCGGTTGGATGTAAAACCGTTTCAATCGCTACTTCAACCGCTGATTCTGGAATTTGTGGTACTGGAGAATATGCACCCATTCCTCCTGTATTCGGTCCTTTATCACCATCAAAAGCGCGTTTATGATCTTGTGCAATTACCATTGGATAAACAGTTGTTCCATTTACGAATGCCATTAAAGAGAATTCCTGTCCATCTAAAAACTCTTCAATAACAACCTTTTTACTTGCTTCACCAAAT
Organism: Bacillus sp. 05T22; assembly: GCF_056396765.1. Classification (NCBI taxonomy): domain Bacteria; kingdom Bacillati; phylum Bacillota; class Bacilli; order Caryophanales; family Bacillaceae; genus Bacillus; species Bacillus sp. 05T22. The sequence goes on along the minus strand of NZ_JBFTMC010000035.1, from coordinate 13,401 downwards.
TTCACATCTTGCAGCATTTCTTTTACAGCTTGTAATGCCTCTTCTAACGTCATTGCCACTGTTACACCTTTACCAGCTGCTAAACCGTCCGCTTTAATAACAATTGGTGCACCAATTTTTTGAATATACGCTACTGCTTCCTCATAATTCGTGAACGTTTCATATGCTGCTGTTGGAATATCGTACTTTTTCATCAATTCTTTTGTAAAAGCTTTACTGCCCTCAATCACGGCCGCTGCTTTATTCGGACCAAAAACACGAAGTCCTTCTGCCTCAAAACGATCGACAATCCCATTCATAAGCGGAATTTCGGGACCGACGAATGTTAAACCTATATTGTTCTCTTTCGCAAACAGAACAAGTGTATCAAAATCATTTTCATCAATAGCAACTGGCGTTGCCACATCTCTCATACCTTCATTTCCTGGTGCTACATATACCTTTTCCACTTGCTCAGACTGTGCAAACTTCCAAGCTAAAGCATGCTCACGTCCACCGCGGCCAATTACTAAAACATTCATATGTCATCCTCCATTATTCAAATAAGTACAAACCAGGAGCAATGCCCCTAGTTTGTTTCTACTCGTTCATGCTCAAAAAGAAGATTATCTTGACCGGACTTTTTGAACTTCTTCTGACAATATAAGTTTAAAAAGGAGGATCAAGAGAACCGAGCAGTTCGAGGCGCAKYTGCCAGGAGGACACRGAGTGTAGCTGWCACTACATGARTACCGSACTGGCAWTGCAACGAMGAMATGCGAMRGTTATCTTGACCGGACTTTTTAAACTTCCTCTATTAATGTTTGAAATGACGTACGCCAGTGAACACCATCGCAATGCCAAACTCATCAGCTTTTTTAATAGAATCTTCATCACGAATCGATCCGCCTGGTTGAATGATTGCTGTAATCCCTGCTTTAGCGGCCTCTTCTACTGTATCTGGCATTGGGAAAAACGCATCAGATGCAAGCGCACTACCTTGTGCTTTATCAGCAGCTTGTGTAATAGCAATTTTCGCTGAGCCAACGCGGTTCATTTGTCCGGCTCCAACTCCAATTGTCATATTATCTTTTGCTAAAACAATTGCATTTGATTTTACGTGTTTGACAACTTTCCAAGCTAGTTTTAAATCGGCCCATTCTTGCTCTGTTGGTTCACGTTTTGTTGGAACTGTAATTGTATCTTCATCTAGCGCTAGCGTATCTTCTTCTTGAACAAGAAGGCCACCTTGTACAGAAGTTAATTTTTTACTTGCATTTACTGCTTTTTCAATATTTACAGTTAAAAGGCGTAAGTTTTTCTTACTTTGCAACACTTCTAATGCTTCCTCTGAGAAGGAAGGTGCAATAATAATTTCTAAGAAAATTTCATGTAATTTTTCTGCTGTAGCTTTATCAATTTCACGATTCGCTGCAATAATGCCGCCAAAGATCGATACTGGATCTGCTTCGTAAGCACGTGTATATGCTTCATGAATATCAGTACCAACACCAACTCCGCATGGGTTCATATGTTTTACTGCTACCACTGCTGGTTCTGTAAATTCTTTCACGATGCTAAGCGCTGCATCTGCGTCATTGATATTGTTGTAAGATAGCTCTTTTCCATGTAACTGCTCTGCATATGCAACAGAAGACGTTGCTGCAAATGGTGCTTTATAGAATGTTGCTTTTTGATGCGGGTTTTCTMCGTAACGTAAATCTTGTTTTTTCTCGAATGTTACTGTTAATGTTTCTGGGCTTTCTTCTCCCATTTGTTCAGTTAAATAGTTTGAAATTAATGCATCATATGCCGCTGTATGACGGAATACTTTTGCTGCTAATTTACGTTTTGTTTCGTCTGTAACTTCACCGTTTTCTTTTAACTCAGCTAGTACAACATCATAATCTGTTGGATCAACGATTACTGATACAAATTTATGATTTTTCGCAGCTGAACGAATCATTGTTGGACCACCGATATCAATATTTTCAATTGCATCAGCAAATGTCACATCAAGTTTAGCAACTGTTTCTTTAAATGGATATAAGTTTACAACAACAAAATCTATTGGCTCAATACCTAATTCATTCATTTGCGCTACATGAGTTTCATTGTCACGTACTGCAAGTAAACCACCATGGATGTTTGGATGTAATGTTTTCACACGTCCATCCATAATTTCTGGGAAACCTGTTACTTCAGAAATCCCGATGACTTGTAAGCCGTTTTCTTCTAATAATTTTTTCGTTCCGCCTGTTGAAATAACTTCAATCCCTTGTTCAAGTAATCCTTTAACAAATTCTACAACGCCTGTTTTATTCGAAACACTTACTAATGCACGCTTTTTCATTTATCCTTCACCCCTAGTTGAATGTTATTTAACAGTTGGCTCTTCTATAAATTGAACGATTTCGTTCACCGTATCTACGTACAATCTATGTTCAACTTGCTGAATTTTCTTTTGTAAACTCTCTCTCGTATCCGTTTCAGAAACTGTTACTGCTTCTTGTGCGATAATTGGTCCTGTATCCATCCCTGCATCTACATAATGAATTGTCACACCAGTTACTTTCACACCCGCTTCTAATGCTTGACCAACAGCATCTTTCCCTGGAAAACTCGGTAATAATGATGGATGAATGTTAATGATTTTCCCACCATAGGCTTCTAATAATGTTGGCCCGATAAGACGCATATATCCTGCCAAAATAACACAATCAATCTCGTATTCTCGCAGTTTTTTTAATATCCCATTTTCAAATGCTTCTTTTGATTCATATTCTTTCGCTGAAAAAGCAAAGCATGGAACATGATGATAATGCGCTCGTCCGATAACACGTGCCTCGGGTTGATCACATACTAGCAAACTAATTTCAGCATGTAATCTTTTTTCTTCCACTGCATTAATTAGTGCTTGGAAGTTAGAGCCGCTCCCAGAGGCAAAGACTGCCAATCTACTCATAGTTCTGCGCCTCCATTAAAAGTAACACCTGATCCTTTTACAGTACGTCCAATAATATGTGCTTTTTCTCCTTGTTCTGCAAGAAGTTGAACAACAGCTTTTGCATCTTCTTCTTTTACTGCAACTACCATACCAATACCCATGTTAAAAATATTGAACATTTCTTTTTCTTCTAATTTTCCAACCTCTTGAAGTAAGCTGAAAATCGGTTGAATTTGCCAAGAACCTAGTTCAATTTCTGCACCGCTTCCTTCCGGCAACATACGTGGAATATTTTCAATAAAGCCGCCACCTGTAATATGTGCCATGCCATACACTTCATACTTTTTCAATAGTTCTAAAATAGGTTTGACATAAATTTTCGTTGGTTTTAATAGTTCTTCACCAAGAGGTAGTTCTAAGCGACCATGTATACGATCTAAAGATAGCTGTCCGTCTTCCAATAACACTTTTCGTACTAAAGAATACCCGTTACTATGAATACCACTAGATGCTAAACCAATTAATACATGACCAGCTTCAATAGACTGACCTGTTACAATTTTCTTTTTATCAACAATTCCAACAGTAAAACCAGCTAAGTCATACTCTTCAGTGGAATACATACCTGGCATCTCAGCTGTCTCTCCACCAATTAATGCACAACTCGCTTGGCGACAACCTTCTGATATACCTTTGACGATGTTTTCAATTTTACTAGGTTCTGCTTTACCGCAAGCAATGTAATCAAGGAAGAAAAGCGGTTCTGCCCCTTGGACAACAATATCATTTACACACATCGCTACTGCATCAATACCAATTGTGTCATGTTTATCCATCATAAAAGCGAGCATCAATTTTGTACCCACGCCGTCTGTTCCAGATACTAATACAGGTTCTTCTAATGCAAATTTTGATAGATCAAACATACCTCCAAAACCGCCAAGACCGCCTAGTACTTCTTTTCTCATTGTTGTTTGTACGTGTTTTTTCATGCGAGATACCGCTTCATATCCAGCTTCAATATCCACTCCTGCTTGCTTATATGCATTCGCCATCGTTTTTTACACCTCGTCTTTTAATTTCTCCCACCCAAGCGGGCACTCTCTTTATAGAGTATGTTTTAGGAAAAAGCTAGCTTCTACTTAAAATGAAGTAGAAGCTTCTCGCCTTTTTATTTCATACTTTCTAAAAGCTCTTGCTCATAATCATAAAGAGCTGTTGGATAATCTCCATTAAAGTAAGCCATACATAAGCCGCCGTATTTCCCTTCATATGGACGTCCAATTGCATCTACTAAGCCATCTTCACTTAAAAATGTTAAAGAATCTGCACCGATGATTTGACGTATTTCTTCTACAGAGTTATTTGCTGCAATTAATTCTTTTCTCGTTTGAATATCAATTCCATAGAAACATGGGTACTTAAGTGGCGGAGAAGCAATTCTCACATGTACTTCTGTCGCTCCTGCCTCACGAAGCATGCGCACAATACGTTTACTTGTTGTTCCTCGTACAATGGAATCGTCAATCATTACAACACGCTTTCCTTCAACCACGCCTCGTACTGCTGAAAGCTTCATTTTTACCCCTTGCTCACGCAATTCTTGAGAAGGTTGGATAAAGGTACGACCAACGTAACGATTTTTAATTAATCCTAATTCGTATGGAATTCCTGTTGCTTCTGCATAACCGATCGCTGCCGAAATACTAGAGTCTGGAACACCTGTTACAATATCTGCTTCAATTGGAGCTTCCGTCGCTAAACGTTTTCCCATATTTTTACGTGCTGCATGAACGTTAATGCCAGCAATATTAGAATCTGGACGAGCAAAGTAAATGTATTCCATACTACAAATTGCATGGTCTACTTCGTTTGTAAAACGATCTACTTGAATACCCTCGTCATTAATGATAAGTAGTTCTCCAGGTTCTACATCACGAATGTATGTTGCACCAACTACATCAAAAGCACATGTTTCAGATGCTACGACATACGCATCCCCCATTTTCCCAATTGAAAGTGGCCGGAATCCATTCGGATCTAGTGCAACAATCATTTCGTTTCCTGTTAGTAAAAGATACGCAAATGCGCCTTTTACTTTGTTCAATGCATCTTTTACGCTCTCGATTAGTGAACCTTTTGTATTACGTTTAATTAAATGAAGCAGTACTTCTGTATCTGAACTTGTTTGAAAAATACTTCCTTCTGCCTCTAATTCACGGCGAAGCATTTTTGCGTTAATTAAATTTCCGTTGTGAGCTAACGCCATACTATGATCAGAGAAACGGAATAGTAATGGTTGCACATTTGCTACTTCACTTCCGCCTGCTGTCGCATAGCGCACGTGTCCAATTGCTGATTTTCCATTTAAGCCTTCTAGCTCACCTCTTGAAAACACTTCTGATACTAAACCTAACCCCTTATGGCCAACAATTTTCTCCCCGTTATTGACAACAATGCCCGCGCCTTCTTGCCCACGGTGCTGCAAACTATGCAATCCGTAGTACGTAACTTGTGCTGCATTTTCATGCCCCCAAATTCCGAAAACGCCACATTCTTCATTTAACCCCTTTATTTCAGCAAGCATGGGATTGCCCCTTTCCAAGCCTTTCTCATTTCATCAACATTTGCTGTAAGTAATACTTCATTTTCTTCATTGTGAATTGTTACTTCATTCGTATTTGTGACTTCCCCAACTTGAATTGCTTCTACTGATTTCTCAAATGCTTCTTGTTGTTCACGTTTTACTGTTATGACAAAGCGTGATTGTGATTCCGCGAATAATGCCGCTGTTGCTTCTCCACCTAATTTCACAGTAGCACCTAAGCCTTTAGCGCCAATTGCACTTTCAGCAATCGCAACCGCTAAACCACCTTCTGCAACATCATGTGCAGATTGTACAAGTCCTGCTTGAATAGCTTCTAGTAATTGTTTTTGGCGTTTTAATTCTACTTCTAAATCGATGCTTGGTGATTGACCAAAGATTTTACCGTATACCATCTTTTGCAATTCACTTCCACCAAACTCAGCTTTCGTTTCACCAATTACATAAATAAGATCGCCATCTTGCTTAAACTCTTGTGTTGTTACATGTTTTAAGTCATGAACAAGACCTACCATACCAACAGTCGGTGTTGGATATACAGCTTCACCACTACGTTCATTGTACATTGATACGTTTCCGCCGATAACTGGAGTTTGTAATGTGCGACAAGCTTCACTCATACCATCTACTGACTTCTCAATTTGCCAGAAAATCTCTGGTTTTTCTGGGTTACCAAAGTTCAAGCAATCTGTAATTGCAAGTGGTTCTCCACCAGAACATACGATATTACGTGCTGCTTCTGCTACTGCAATTTTACCGCCCATTTCAGGATCTAAGTAAATGTAGCGAGAGTTACAGTCTGTTGTCATTGCTAATGCTTTCTCTGTACCACGTACACGTACAACTGCCGCATCTGATCCTGGTGTAACAACTGTACTTGTGCGTACTTGATAATCGTACTGATCATATACCCACTCTTTACTTGCAATCGTTGGTTGTTGTAATAGAGCTAGTAATGTCTCTCTATAGTTATCTACTTTCGGCGTTTCCATCTTCATTTCTTGGAACTCTTTAAAGTACGTTGCCTCTTTTGAAGGCTTATGATAAATTGGTGCTTCTTCTGCTAATGCATCCGCTGGTACTTCCGCTACCATTTCACCTTTATGGAATAATCGAAGCATTTTATCTTCAGTTACTTTCCCCATCGTAACTGCCGCAAGTCCGTACTTTTCAAATAAATCTACAATTTCTTGTTCTCTACCTTTTTTCACCACAATCAACATACGTTCTTGTGATTCAGATAACATCATTTCGTATGGTGTCATACCTGTTTCACGTTGTGGTACATCGTCTAAGTACATTTCAATACCCATTCCTGCTTTACTTGCCATTTCTGCAGAAGATGATGTTAAACCAGCTGCTCCCATATCTTGAATTCCGACAAGAGCATCAGATTGGATTAGCTCTAGGCATGCTTCAATAAGAAGTTTCTCCATAAATGGATCGCCTACTTGTACTGCTGGACGTTTCGCTTCTGAACTCTCAGATAATTCTTCTGATGCGAAAGTTGCACCGTGAATGCCATCACGTCCTGTTGAAGCACCTACGTACATCACTGTATTACCAGCACCATGCGCCTGCCCTTTTTTAATATCTTCATGATTAATTAAACCAACGCACATTGCATTTACAAGTGGGTTTCCTTCGTAACACGGATCAAACTGTACTTCTCCGCCCACAGTTGGAATACCGATGCAGTTACCGTATCCTGCAATCCCTGCAACTACTTCTTCAAATAAATATTTTACGCGTGGTGATTGTAGTTCACCGAAGCGAAGTGAGTTTAATAATGCTACTGGACGTGCTCCCATAGAGAATACATCGCGAATAATACCACCAACACCCGTTGCCGCACCTTGATATGGCTCAATTGCTGAAGGGTGATTATGGCTTTCCATTTTAAATACAACCGCTTGGTTATCACCGATATCTACAATCCCTGCACCTTCACCAGGTCCTTGTAGTACACGCTCTCCTGTTGTTGGGAACTTACGAAGAACTGGTTTTGAGTTTTTATAACTACAGTGCTCTGACCACATAACAGAGAATAGTCCTGTTTCTGTGTAGTTCGGCAAACGACCTAAAATCTTTTCAACCATGGCAAACTCTTCGTCTGTTAGCCCCATTTCCGCATATATACGTTCTTCTTTAATTTGTGTTGGATTTGGTTCAAGCATTAACGACATATGTTTCCCTCCAATGTTTCAAAATAGATTGAAAGACTTTTAACCCTTCAGCGCCGCCAAGCAATTCACTCACAGCACGCTCTGGATGTGGCATCATGCCAAGTACATTTCCTTTTTCATTTACAATACCTGCAATATCTGAAACGCTTCCGTTTGGATTGTCTACATAACGGAATGCAATTTGGTTCTTTTCTTCTAATTCTTTAAGAGTTGCTTCATCGCAGTAGTAATTTCCTTCACCATGTGCAATTGGAATATTGATTACTGCACCTTTTTCATATTGCGATGTAAACATCGTTTCGTTATTTTCAACACGTAACTGAACAGTACGGCACATAAACTTTAAGTTTTCATTTCGCATTAGTGCACCTGGTAACAATCCTGACTCAACTAAAATTTGGAATCCATTACATACGCCTAAAATCGGCTTTCCTTGCTCAGCTGCTTTTTGTACAGCCTTCATTGCATTGGCGAAGCGAGAAATAGCACCACAGCGAAGGTAATCACCGTAAGAGAAGCCTCCTGGTAAAAGAATTGCATCATATTCATCTAAATTCTCTGCATCATGCCAAACGTAGTCTACCTCTTCGCCAAGCTCATCTTTAATTGCATGAAACATATCAACATCACAGTTCGAACCTGGAAAAACGATTACGGCAAATTTCACTGTGCGACAACCTCCTCAACTTCGTAATGATAATCTTCCATTACAACGTTTGCTAATAGTTTTTCACACATTTCTTTTACCTTGCTATCCAGATCAGTTACTGATTTATCGATTGTTAACTCCATATATTTACCAATGCGGACATCTTGTACTTCTGTAAAGGAAAGACTGTGAAGAGCACCTTTCACTGCTGTTCCTTGTGGATCTAATACGCTCTCTCTTAATGTTACATATACCTTAACTTTATACATGTGAAGCTCCCCCTAAACGTTTTAAAATTTCTTCATATGCCTCTGTTAAATTACCTAAATCACGGCGGAATACATCTTTATCAAATTTYTCATTACTCTCTTTATCCCATAAACGGCAAGTATCTGGTGAAATTTCATCCGCTAATACGATTTCGCCTTCTTCTGTTAGCCCAAACTCTAATTTAAAATCTACTAATCTTACACGACAGCTTGCGAAGTGCTCAATCAATACTTGATTGATTTGTAGAGCTTTTTCTCTTAATGTACTTACTTGCTCTGGCGTTGCAACGTTTAACACACGGATATGATCTTCTGTTACAAGCGGATCTCCTAAATCATCATCTTTGTAGTAAAATTCTACGATTGGTGCTACAAGTGCAGTTCCTTCTTCCATTCCTAATCGCTTTGAAAGACTTCCTGCAATTACGTTTCTTGTGACAACCTCTAATGGAATAATGCTTACCTTTTTCACAAGTTGTTCTGTGTCTGACAGCTTCTCAACAAAATGTGTTTTGATTCCCACTTCTTGTAACTTTCTGAATAAAAGAGTTGTAATCTCATTGTTCAGACGACCTTTTCCTGTAATTGTCGCTTTTTTCTCCCCATTGAAAGCAGTAGCACTATCTTTGTACTCTACCCAAACCATATCTGCTGCTTCTGTACGATAAATTCTTTTTGCCTTACCTTCATACAGCAATTCTAGCTTTTGCATTTCGCAAGCCCCCTGTAGTTTGAAAAATATGAATATTTTTTTTATAAAGAATGGCACAGAATCACTCTATTCTGTGCCATATAAAATTATCAGTTTAATCCAAGACGTTCAAAAATTGTATCAACATGTTGTAAGTGATGCTCGTAGTTAAAGCATTCGTTGATTTCTTCTTGTGTTAATTTGCTTGTAATACGCCCATCAGCTTCTACAAGCTCTTTAAATTGTACTTGTGTCTCCCAAGCTTCCATCGCTTTAGGCTGTACGATATCGTAAGCTTCTTCACGTACCATACCTTTGTCGATTAGCGTAAGCATTACGCGTTGAGAGTAAATTAAACCGTATGTTCTTTGCATATTACGCTTCATGTTCTCTGGGAATACCGTTAAGTTTTTCACGATATTACCAAAGCGATTTAACATGTAGTTTAATGCGATTGTTGCATCTGGTAAGATAATACGTTCTGCAGAAGAATGTGAGATATCACGTTCATGCCATAATGGAACATTCTCGTAAGATGTCATCATATAACCACGGATAACACGAGCTAAACCAGTCATATTTTCAGAACCGATTGGATTTCGTTTATGTGGCATTGCAGAAGAACCTTTTTGCCCTTTCGCAAATGCCTCTTCCACTTCACGTGTTTCACTCTTTTGTAAACCACGAATTTCGACTGCCATTTTCTCAATAGATGTTGCGATTAATGCAAGTGTTGACATGTAATGTGCATGACGATCACGTTGCAATGTTTGTGTTGAAATCGGAGCTGCTTCTAGCCCTAAGTTTTCACAAACATATTTTTCTACGAATGGATTAATGTTCGCGTATGTACCAACTGCACCAGACAATTTACCAACGCGAACTGTATCAGCTGCTTGTTTGAAACGGTCTAAGTTACGTTTCATTTCTTCATACCAAAGACCAAGTTTTAAACCAAATGTTGTTGGTTCTGCATGAACACCGTGTGTTCTTCCCATCATAATTGTGTACTTATGCTCTTTTGCTTTGTTAGCTAAAATAGTAATGAAATTTTCTAAGTCGTTTAGTAGAATTTCATTTGCTTGTTTTAAGATATAAGATAAAGCTGTATCTACTACGTCTGTAGATGTTAAACCGTAATGTACCCATTTGCGTTCTTCACCTAATGCTGGTGTTTCTGATACAGCACGAGTGAAAGCAACTACATCATGACGTGTTTCTTTTTCAATCTCATAAATACGCTCCATATCGAATGCTGCATGTTCACGAATTTTTTTCACATCTTCTTTTGGGATATCACCAAGTTCGGCCCATGCTTCACATGCTAAAATCTCAACTTCTAACCACGCTTTAAATTTGTTCTCTTCTGTCCAAATCGCACCCATTTCAGGGCGTGTATAACGACTAATCATTTTTTTCCCTCCAACAGTTGTTCTTGATGGTCCCAAATATGCAATTCTTGCGCTTTGTCTAAAGCATCTTCAACATTTTCATTTAAAATATTTACATGCCCCATTTTACGCTGCAGCTTTGCTTCTTCTTTTCCATACAAGTGTAAATAGCACCCGGTTAATCTATTCACTTGCTTTAGGACCCCTTCTATATGTTCGCCTAAAATGTTTACCATGACAACTGGTTTTAACAAAATTGTTTCTCCAAGAGGTAAATTACAGATTGCTCGAATATGTTGCCCAAATTGACTTATTTCACATGCATCCAGTGTATAATGTCCAGAATTGTGAGGTCTTGGTGCTAATTCATTAATATAAATCTCACCATCTGCCGTAGCAAACATCTCTACCGCTAGTGTTCCCACAAGCTGCAGTTCATCCGCTAGTACCTGTGCATATTCAATTCCTTTTTGTGAAAGCTCTTCTGTAATACGAGCTGGTACGATGGATTCATGTAAGATGTTATTAACGTGAATATTTTCAGCTACTGGAAATACCTTCGTTTCACCACTTACGCTACGAGTTACAATAACTGATATTTCTTTTTCAAATGGCACCCATTTTTCAAGAATACATTCAGCTTGACTGGCAAGCTCCCTTGCTCTTACAACATCCGTCTCACTTCTTAAAACAACTTGCCCTTTTCCGTCATATCCTCCTGTTGTTGTTTTTAACACACAAGGAAAGGAAAGTTCCGTAATTGCTTCTAAAAGTTCATCTTGCTTCTTCACAAGTCTATATGGTGCTACTGGTAAACCAGCCTTTACGATTGCATTCTTTTCTGTAAAACGATTTTGCGTTTTGTTTAATAACTGACTGCCTTGTGGTAAATACGCATGTTTTTCAAGCCATTGTAAACATCTATAATCAATATTCTCAAATTCATATGTGATAACATCGCTTATTTCCGCTAAATGCTGAATCGCTTTCAAATCATCGTAAGATGCAACAATTTCGATATCAGCAACTTGTGCACATGGTGAATGTTTTGCCGGATCTAATACAGCAATTTTATAACCCATTTCCTTCGCTGCTAGCGCCATCATTCTTCCAAGCTGGCCACCGCCAATAATTCCAATTGTTTTTCCCGGTAAAATGATTCTTGTCATATCAGTTCACTACCTTCACGCACATTTTTCTCAATTGCTTCTCGTCTGAGTTCTAATGCGTCATGTATGTCATCATGAAATGATCCAAGTATTTGTGCTGCAAGTAGTCCTGCGTTTGTTGAACCAGCCTTACCAATCGCAACAGTCGCAACTGGAACCCCTCCTGGCATTTGAACGATAGACAGTAAAGAATCTAAACCATTTAACGCTTTTGATTGAACAGGAACACCGATTACAGGAAGATTTGTCTTCGCTGCAACCATCCCTGGTAAATGAGCGGCTCCCCCAGCTCCAGCAATAATAACCTTTAATCCACGTTCACGAGCTGTTTCTGCATATTCAAACATATAATCTGGAGTCCGATGAGCGGATACAACTTTTTTCTCATACGGAATGTGTAATTCATCTAAAATGTCACAAGCATATTTCATTGTTTCCCAGTCTGACGTGCTTCCCATTATGACTCCAACTAGTGATTTCATATTAGAATCCCCCCGATTCAAATAAAAAAAGCCTGAAATAGAACAGTTTCTCTTTTACTATGAGAGAAAGCGCTCTACTCAGGCATACGTATCCCTTGTGAATAGAAAAATACCGAGTGACTTTCCCCCATAGTCTAACGAATAACGGTCGTTAGGTAGAGACTTGCAGGCCATATCCCCGCGATTATATGAGGTGCGATATAATATTGTTTCTATGGATATATTAACAACATTTCATAAGCCATGTCAACAAATAATCGAATGTTTTTTTGTTAGTTATTGATATCGTTCGTGTTTTAGTTATATTCAAAAGAAGAAGTGAAAATATATGCAAGTGGGAAAGGGAATTAGGATAGGCGTATAAGATGCAATCATATGAAGATCTAGCCATGTAGCGATAAAATACCTTAACCAGGATTTAATCGAATTTCATTTTCTAAATTTATCACAATAACAGTTATGTATTTTCAAATTCATACTATGTATAACCTTAGCATAAGAAGAAGTAATCAAATTAAGGTTCAAGTAATATCATTTTTTGTATATTTAAGTGAAGCTCATGATACTATTACTATAAGTTCACACTAATTTATAGGTGGATTAATTATGCAGAACCTTAATGTATGGTCATATTTATTTTTTTCATCGCAGTAACTGGTGCAATTATTGATTCTTCCTTTATAACATCTCACTTTTTCTACTATCATTACTTCAAACCTATACTGCTTGTAGAAATAATTAGTCCATTATCGGAATTATTCTAAGTTCGTTCGGAAAACCTGGAAAACCAAAACAAATCGCTATTATTTTAAACAGCCTCTTCTTTTTTCTTTTTTAGCATTGCTAAATTTATGGATTACTACATTTGGCAAATAAAAATATATACAAAAAAACCTAAGTCGAAACGACTTAGGTTTTTGCTTGGCGACGTCCTACTCTCACAGGGACAAGGTCCCAACTACCATCGGCGCTAGAGAGCTTAACTTCCGTGTTCGGTATGGGAACGGGTGTGACCTCTCTGCCATCATCACCA
>NZ_JBFTMC010000034.1:0-34971 GCF_056396765.1 Bacillus sp. 05T22 | reverse complement strand
ATACCTATCTAGGTTTATTTGGTATGCTCATTTTTAAAGATGCCAAATATTTCAAGAGTTTTTTTGGTTATATAAACGAGAGTTCATCTTGTTTCCACTCTTAAGTTGATGGGCATGGGGTCACCATATCCAAAAAAGAAAATTGAACGTTTAGACACAAAATTGAAATGTTTTGCTTATCTTCCTTTACGTTAAGGGATTAGTTTGTATATTTGAGGAGATGTGCGAGACAGGTGTATATTTAGGATAATCTAATATTTTCCATTCGAATATGATAGAATAGAAGTATATCCAAAATGGAGGAATGGCAAATGAACTCAAACACAAAACAGTTTATTTATGATATCCAGCAAAGAAAGAACAATTATATAGAAAATGTATTAATAGCAATACAACATCCTAAAAAAGAGCAATCTGAACTAGTCATTCAAAATATAGTAGAGAAGATGGATATGATGATTAGTCTAGTTACTACGTACATGAGGATTGAATCAGGATCTACGGAAGAATTAAAAGAACTTCAGAAAGAAATTATCCATGCTCAAGCATATATCCAAAAAAGAAAATTTGAAGAAACACAGAGATAAAACCCTGTGTTTTTATTTGGACGTCTATGAAACCAATTTGTTATAAATCAAATTAGATGTAATTTAATCATTGTTTTGGCATAATCCATACAATTTGTTGAATTCGTACAATATACGGTACCGTATCTTCAATTAGCAAATGATCTGGTTTCACATCCTTTAATTTTCCTCTTACATTACCTCTTACAGTTTCAATAACCACATGTTTACCAATTACTGATTGTAATGTCTGATATACATAGGGATTCGGTACACTTACCATATTTTGTTCACTCAAGTCATTTCCCTCCAAATAACTCAATCTATAAAACTCCTTTCTAACCTACATTCTTTCTCTTAATATATGATATAAATCTTTTAAATATGCTAGAAGGATAATTCATTATAGAAACAAAAATAACATTTTAATAAGGTACATTTAGGTTGTTCTTTTCAAGATATGTGTCATTTTAAATACGCCCTTTGTTAGCATACTGCTCATACTTTTTTTGAGATTTTTTCGTAATACGTGCGTTAAGTAAAATTGCCAACAATAAAAACACTCCATATTTTCCTCCTGTAGCTCCTATGATAATCACACTACTACAAACAAGTACAATTAATAGGATAAACGAAACGAAATAAATACGATCATAATTCTTTGACATCTTCTCGTATTTTATGCGTTCTTTCCTTGCATCCATCTAAATTCCTCCTTTAAATTATCCGTTTCACTATAAGATAAATCCCGCTCTTAAAAAGAAAACAATCTATCGTTTCAAATACTTAGTTTGTTTTTGATCAACTAATGTATATAAAATAAAAAGAAATCCTACCAATATTAAGCTTTCCACTATGATAATCCCGACCCTCTCCTTCCTTTGAACCCCATCACATCAGATGGAATATATGTATATCCTGTTATTAGCCGTAGCAAACAAAAAGGATCCTCCCTTCTTTTAAAGGCTGATCCTTTTCTACGTGTATTCAACTATTTTTAGCTATTCTTGATTAATTAGAATAACAGCTGGTCCATCTACACGAATGCCACCAACTTCGATTTTTTCATAAGACTCAACTGTAATAGAAATGACCCCTTCCCGCTTCTTTAATTCATTACTTAATTCTTTTGTTAACATTTTTTTCATGTGTGCACTCCTTCTTACTGCTTCATTTACTATTATTATGTAAATAAGATTAAAAATGGTTTCCTGGTCTGGAAACCATTTTTTGTAGTTGACCATATGGTGTTACCAGTTCGTTTATCAATTTTACGTAAAGAAGATAAACAATTACTATTCACTGTCTCAGTAGATGTAAGGAACTCTTAAAGAGATAGCGGTAAGATTGATTGTTTTTTCTTCTAGAAATAATGACTTAGATAATATATTACCTAAAACAATGAAAGCCCTACCTCTCTTTCATCCTTACGGATCCTTGTCCGTGCCAGTGTGAATCAGGATTGCAAAAATCAAGTGACTATTTAATCGAGTTATTTGATGAAACTTTGAACGTTCGTAAAAGAAATTTAAAAATAAAAATGGATAAGATTGAAGTAATAACAAAAGAGGTTCCTACTCTAAAAGTGAGTTGAAGAAGTTGAATGTCTTTGAAATGATTTACTTTTAATAATCATCATATTCCCGAAAAATTCAGGATATTTTCGGGGGATTTAATACATTATCTATAATGAATCTTAACAGAAACTTTTTATTTGATTTTCAGTGATCCCTTTAATTAATCCTAGTTCACTAATCAAAAATTCATGTGCGTTATCCAACATTTTTTTTTCGCTTGTATTCAGTGCCTTTTCTTTCTTCATACGCATTAAATCACGTACAACTTCAGCACCTTCTTGTATTTCACCCGTTTTTATTTTGTCCGTGTTCACTTTATACCTTTGTTTCCACGGCAATGATTCATCTGATTCTCCATGCTGAAAAATGTGTATAATGTGTTTTAATGCAAGTATATCAGTAACTGGGCGTATACTCGAACTTAGTATTTTGCCCATAGGAATCAGGACTTGCATATTACTGATTGACATTTTTATAACATAATACTGTTGTTTTTTTCCTGAGAATTCTTTTTCTTCTATGGCTTCAATTATACCTGCTCCGTGCATTGGATAAACAATGTTATCGCCAATTTGAAACATATAA
This sequence comes from Bacillus sp. 05T22, assembly GCF_056396765.1. Taxonomy (NCBI): domain Bacteria; kingdom Bacillati; phylum Bacillota; class Bacilli; order Caryophanales; family Bacillaceae; genus Bacillus; species Bacillus sp. 05T22. The sequence goes on along the minus strand of NZ_JBFTMC010000034.1, from coordinate 32,243 downwards.
TCCACCTCCATATATGGTAACCTTCTTAACCATAACATATATGTGTTTTTTTATCAAATATTTAATAATATCATAAAAATATTTTTAGTGTCAATAAATTTTTTCTTTAAAAATCAAATTAAGTAAAACAGCTAAAAAATAATAGGGAGCGTGCCAGTTTTCCCTTGAAGGGAAGGGGAATTTCCTCGCGTATATTCTGAAACCTCTACTCATTAACGTAGATCAATTTTCCCTTGAAAACGACCAAATCGATCCCGTATTTTTTTCAATCTTGTGTGGTACTCCAAAATCTCAATTCTTGCTTTTTCAGCTAGAGGTGCAATTGGTCGTAAGTCTTTTAACCCCCAATAATCAACCACTACATCAAGTACTTGATCAAAATATTGTAGTGGCCCATAGTTAGCTTCTTTTGCAATTACAGCCATTCTATTTTCAAAATCAGGCATGACGGCACCTGGCATTTTAAAATTCTTAATCACATTGGCAATATGATAGCAATAATTAGGTTCCAATTCTAAATGTGTTCGAATCACGTCTCGATAAAACGCATAATGAAGAGTTTCATCTTTTGCAAGACGGCGTAATAATGTAGCAAGATCTGGATCATGCTTACTTGCAACCTTAGCAACATTATTGTAAAACACCATCGTTGCAAGTTCTTGTAGCGTCGTATACGTCATTGCTTCGATTGGTGTGTGAAAATCGGGCTCAAATCCACCCTCAACGACTGACTTTCTTAATTCATGTAATCGTTTGGGATTCACACTTCGAGTGAGTAGTAAATATGTCTCCAATAAATTCGAATGTTGATCCTCTTCTGAAGTCCAAGTATGAATAAAGTCTGTAATAACAGAAAGGGACCCTTTAAAAGTCGCAGATAAATACGTTGTAAACCATGGTAAATTCACTTCTGTTAATAAAGCTGTTTCAATGGCCGTAATTACACCAGAAGGAAGAGTAACTTGACTTTCATCCCAAGGAACTCTTTTAAAGTCCATTCCCTTATCCCATGGTAAAAACTCATGATAACCCCAGTCTATCTTCTGCGCTCTTATTTTATGTTGTTCATACAGTTCTTTTAAACGTGGTTCTAATCGGAAATCTAAATCATTTGTTAGCATATATAAGTACCCCCTTTTCTTATCATAGATATTCATTTTATTTTTATCCTTAAAAATTTTCTGCAAATAAATATTACTTTCCTTTTTTTAAGTCAAACATAATAAATTTTTAACAAACCTCTTTAAGAACGCCTTATTTCTATATGATTTTTTTCATATCAAAAGTGAAACCGTTACATATATTGTTCTTTTTTACAAAAAGGGTTCTGAGGCATACGATATATTGCTTAGCCTAAATAAAAAAACTATCCTCAGCAAATAGAGGATAACATTCATGGATGAAGATACTCGTCATATTGTAAATCTTGGTGATTATAAAAAGGTGCATACCCATAAAGAATCATTTTATAATAAAGATTGATAAACAATTAATCTTTCATGCGTTTTTGCTACTTTCTAATTTTCTTATTGGTAGCAAAAACTTAAAAGGTTAATGGTATTTTATACACACTAACAACTTATTTAGATGTAAGATCCAAAATGTTAGATTAAGCGCTTGAAAAATATATACAGTTGATGAGATAGCCTTAAACGACAATTCCCAACAAGATCACTGTACATTGGCTATGATAGGTTAGACCGTATTTTGGAAAACAGTATACAGCACAAAGGGAAGAGGCGATAAACATGCAGTCAACGGAATCTCATATGAAGGAAAAACAACGTAGAGAAAAAATAGAAATAATATTTAGTCACAGGGTAAAAGGAGAAAGTTATTTTCACGGTTCCTCCTATCAATGGAAAAACATTGTATACCAAAATTATAATAGGATACAACAAAAAGAGTTGAAAATTGAACAACTTATTTTCAAAATGGAAAAAGRAGGGGTTCGTTTTGCGCAGCACCGTTCACTAATACAATATCCCGTCATTGATTTTGTAAAATATATAGCTAAGGTTTACAAGGAAACCCTCGAAATACAATAGCAAAGATTATATGTTCAAAATAAATAATCATATTCAAAGGAAACCTTTATAAAATGTTTATTTTCGAAACCTTGTTAACAAAAAGCTCAAAAACTCATTTCAATATTCTTTTTATTCACAATGATCTTTATTTTTGTTATAATAACAACCATAACGTATTCTAATCGTTTGTATATCTTCAGATTTTGTAGATTTTATTACACAAAAAGACAACTCCTAATTAGAGTTGTCTTTTATTTTTTCTCGATATATATAATACTGTTCTGATGCAAAAACTCCAAGATTCTTACAAGCAGAGAAAAAGTAGGATTTCTCATAGAAAAGATGCTACTTTGTTTCCTCATATTCCTTCATTATTTTATAAAACGTATTTTTCTTTAGCTCTAACATTTCCATAAACATAATAGCTGTTATTTCTCCACTTTTCCATTTTGAATGAGTTTCTTCTATTATATTTATTTGTTGTTTGCTTAAGGTCGAAAGGTTCACCTGAGGACGGCCTAAATGTTTTCCTTGAGATTTAGCTACAGCAATCCCTTCCGCTTGTCGCTGATGAATTTTTTTACGCTCTTGATCCGCAACATAGGATAGCAAAGATAAAAATTGATCTTCCATTAATCGTCCCATATCACCCATCTCACGAAACTTTCGACTATCAAACAGTGTTTCATTTTCTAAAACTACGATATCAGCTTGTAATTCTCTTGTTATATACTTCCATTCTGAAATTACCTCATCATAATTGCGGCCCATACGATCTAAGGCATCTATGTAAACAATATCACCTGTACTCAATATTTTTCGTAATAATTGATATTGAGGACGATCAAAATGTCGTCCACTTGCTTTATCGACAAAAATGCGTCGAGCTTCCACTCCTCGTTCCATCATCTTATGTAACTGACGTTGTTCATTTTGATCTTTTGTACTTACACGTATATATCCATAAATATTTGCCACGTTTTGTATTCTCCTTGCATTTGTTACCACAATTATACCATTTTTGTTTATAAAGGTATTCATTAAAAATAAACGTTTATAAAATAATTCGAATCACCTTTGTAAACTTGATATTTCAACGTTTCATAGATATGGCCCCTCAGTTTATAAAGGTATACCTTTATAAACGCTCGTTCGCTTTTTAGGACGATTTATAAAACTCACTAATTATGACTTTGCGCATAAATAATATAAGAATTAAATTACTGAATATTTATAATATTTAGCGTAAAAAATATCAATTTACTATAATATGTAATTTATGTAAAATTATAATTAAGCTAAACTCTTCTTTAAATTCTTGCCCCTAACAAGGATTTAAAGACCATGCTATTTTTAGCTACAAATGCGTAAAAAGAAAAAAGCCAAATCTATACAGAATTTGGCTTTTTTCTTTGGAGATCATGTAAATAACAACTTGAACCCACTACTCTTTTTCAAATGTAATTGTATTTTATCATATTTTAAACGTTTTGTTGTTATATTTCTAACTTATCAGAAAATTACAGGTGAATATTTAGAACAATCTTTAGCCTATGATATTGCCCCGTAACTACTTGTATATAATAGAAGGTAAAACTAAGTTCATGACTTTTTATAATTTGTAAAAATAATCATTAAATTCTTATAGCTAATGTGTACCAAAAAGTGTGTTTTGTTTCCGGTATAAACCTAAAATTATTTTCATACCTTTTGGTACTGCACAAACAAATTAGTAGTAAATTTCTCAATATGGGTATTGTCACTATTTTTATCTATAATATTCAAAATTGACAGTTAATGTAATATGATAAAAAAGTGATGGTTATCACCCTTTTTCTTTCTCCTTATGACATAGATAAGACCAAATCTGGTCTTATCTTTTTTATTTATGGGGTACTTGTTGTCATTGGCTTGATGGAGGTGTGGGCTATCCCAATACATGCCTTAATAAGAAAATGTGATATTTCTTTGACTTTACTCAGATATGTAATATTACATATAAAAATATATTGATGTGAATATAAGTGCTTACTATAATAAGAGCATAAAGATAAATCATGTCTTAGCAACAACAAAAGAGGAGGAAATAATATGGCAATCGCAATGGCAGTTTTAAAATTTTTAGGTGGATTAATTCCAGCCGTACAAGAGCTTTTAAAAGCATTTATGTAAGTTCATTATTCCACAATTGCAATTATATGTAAAAAAACATTATATAAATGATCTGTATATCAAGAATGAATTGATGTGCAGATCATTTGTGTGAGCAATGCTTAAAAATAAAAAAGAATCCCAAAAGAAATAAGGGATTCTTTTTTTATTTTTAGTTTTGTTCTTAAATATTAATCTATTTTTCAAAACATGTTCTTTTTGTTTGTTCATTTATTAAAGTTATTAACATTAATTTAATCGTATTTTATTTTAAGGCAACAGTTTAAGAGATTGCTTATAATTATCCTCAAGTTTTTACATAAAAAATCAATGAAAGACTTTTGTAACATTTATGAAAGATAATTGAAAGGTATTTAAAATAAGATATACATATCGAAGGTGATTTTATTTTAATTCGAGGTAAAAAGTATAAGCAATTATAGTATAATTTCATTTTTTGTATCTTACATAGAAAAAACATAGTGTTTTAATGAGAGTATAAGATTCTTACATTCTATGAGAAGTAAAAGAAATAGTATTTTGCAAATAATTTAAATAATAAGAGGTGTGCAATATGGACAGACAGAAAATTAAGAAAATCACAAAAGTTATACCTGCAGCATTTGTATTGAGTACAGCCTTATTCGTAGCACCAGGATTTTCTTCTGCGGCTACTGATACTCCTACGAACGTAGGAAACCTTCCAGTAGTAATAAGTTCTCAAGAGGCAAAAGCACCGATGACAGCAGAACAAGTTCAGCGAAATGGTATGGAGCTTCCTTACATTCCTACAGGTCCTTATGAAGAGTTTCCTAATGAATGGCATGTGTCTACAAACGATGGAGCTTTAATTGATTATGTATATGTAGATGTAGTTGCTAATGAGAATGGAACTAGTATCGATAATGTAATTAAATATGAAGGCTATAAGATTTTAAAAGCTGATGGTACTTGGCTTGAAGATGGAGAATCATATAGTAAAACAGCAAAAAAAGGAGAGGTATTATATTCAATAGCAATTCCTAAAACTAATCCAGCTTTATCTGATACTAAATTAAAGAAAAAACTGAGCTGGAAATTAATTGATTCAAATATAATAGATAAAAATTCAGGTTATCATTGGAGCAAAGCGGTTACAAGTGGTATTTCGCATAATGTAACTGTAGGATTATCATATACAATTGGGATGGAAGTAGGTCTTGAGGGGATTGCAAAAGTAAATCAATCATTAACTGCAAGTTTTGGTTATGGTATTACATTAAATTCAGAAGAGACAGTTACGAAAACATTTGATTTTAATCCAAAACCGGATTATGCATATGATCAATATAGAACTGCATTATATCAACAAGTAGCTAACTATTCAGTTGCTCCAGGTGCAGGATTACAAAAATGGATGTCTGATTGGGAAAATAGTGATCCTATAAATCAAGTGTTTAAATTGCTTGGTAAACCAGCACCAGTTAAATATAAAGTAAAAGAAGCAGTTAATTATCCAGTAGATGTTTTAGTTGCTCTTACTTCGAAATAATAAAAAAGCTAGCAAAATGCTAGCTTTTTTTGTTGTCGTCAATAAGTGTTTTTATATCATTAAATATAAAATGTATCTAATATATGGGGTACCGCCAGCATTTCAGAAAAAAACAACACTAAAAGTATGCAAGATTTTATGCAAAAAATCGGGAGACATCGGGAACTATGGGGAAGCCCAAAGGCGCGCCATAATAGGAATGGATAAAAAGATGCATAGCTCCATAGAAAGAGAAAAAAGCGAATCCCTTATGAGAGTAGGAATCCGCCTTTTTCTTGCTACCGATAATGATGCGTTATGTTAACCTCACATGTATAGAGTATACAAAGGAAAAAAGGTAATCATTTAATTATCTAGAAAGTAAAATAGAAAATCAAATTAAGCAAGGGAGTGTTCTTATTGGATAAACTTCATTCTTATCCAAAACATATTGTTTCTGTTTTTGCCTATTTAACTAACAATAATGGTGAAGTTTTATTAATCAAAACACATTGGCGTTCAGACACCTGGGAACTTCCAGGAGGACAAGTTGAGGAAGGCGAATCCTTAAGTGAAGCTGTAAGAAGAGAATTTCTTGAAGAGACAGGCATTAACATACGCCCAATTGGAATTACTGGTGTTTATTATAATATGACAAAAAGTCTCTTATCAGTAGGTTTCTATGCGGAATACGTTAGTGGAGAACTACATATTCAACCTGAAGAAATTAAAGAAGGTTGTTTTATAAAATTAGACGAAATCAATATTGATCAGTATATAACACGACCTCATATGAAATCTCGCACACTTGATGCCATGAGACAAAAAGGCTTTGTTCCATACGAAGCATGGGAAGTGAATCCTTATAATCTATTGACAAGACTTGAAAGTAAAGAAAAGTAATTACTTTTAATAACGATAATTATATGAACACAAAAGTCCCCCAGTTAAACAATCTGGAGGACTTTTAATAGTCTTCTAAATACATTGAATCTCGATAATAGGACGTTATGTTAACCGAGCATGTATAGATATAAAAGGGGTTTTAGAAACTGTATTATTAAAAGTAATTACTTGTTGATTGGAGTGTTTTATATGTCATTAAAAGAATTAGGTACCTTTGAAATGACAAGCAATACAATTTTTGTAAGTGATCCTTGTTATCCAATAAAGACTTCAGTTGCTGATAGTGGATATACAAAAGATGAAGATTTATCTTTAATCCTAACTCCTGCAAAACAGGGTAATTGGAAAGCTACTGTATATTACTCTGAAGACGAAGTTGTTACAAAACTTGTTGCTACTCATATTGAAGTAAATAAAGATCCTGATTGGATAAAAATAGATAAAGGTATTGAGGTTGATTCTGGACAAGCAGGAATTTTTGATTCAGTTATTTATGGAAAAGATGAAATTATTACGTATGAAGTGAAAAACATTTTTGATATAGATATGGATGAAGAAGGACTTAAATTTTATGTAGCTTGTTGTGATCTAACTGGCGAGGATGATCAAGCTGGAGTAATAGTAGGTGGAGCCGTATCAGTTTCAGGTTTAGGAGACGGTTGGTATCAAGTTTACATTCAACGAGATGCAAATGATCAAATTGTTGGTGTCCTGATAGATTTTTATGACAAAGAATAACTTCCTGTAACGATCATTATGTAAATGAGCTGTCCATATGGGCAGCTTATTATATTTTTTGCTTAGCGTGGGGTTTTTCCATGTACATTTTGCTCTTTTTTATTGTTTTGGGGGTGACCTGTTTTCTTAGGTTGATGGCAATGTGGTGCTACCCCTTTTACAAATTGAATAACAAGTGCCCCAACCGTTGATTCAATAATTCCCGAACCGAAACCGGTGAAAAATGTCAATGTGATTACTAAAAACCATGGGGGCAATAAACCTAAAATTATATAAGATAAACTAATTACTAAAAGTGCAAAAAATAATGTCGATTTTCTTCCTAGTAATTTAGATATTTTAGGCATTACTATAACGCCAATTAAAAAACCAATGAATTGGATGAATAGCAATGTCCCCCCATCTGAATAAGCTCGATTATATTTACATTTTAAAAAGTCTAGGGTTTTATCGTCCCTTTTTCTATAGCTAGGAATTCAAATTCAGCGGTAAATCCCTGTCCTTGTGGACTACAAGCATATACACCACATTGGAAAACTTTATCTTCTGCATCTTCCATTAATCTTGTAATACGTAATTGATTCCAAGTTTGTTCTTTTAATTCTTTTAAAGTGAACTCTTTATCATGTTTAACTTCTAGAAATTCAACGATATAGTCTTTGGACTCTCTACGAATGCGAAAATATAGATCCCATGGTCCTTTTTTGTAGTTTTGAGTAGACCAATCTGAGTAACCGTGATTAGTTACCACAGCTCCAAGTTTACACATCCCATTTGGTTCATACTCTATAGACGTCTTTAACCAACAGTCTTTAGAAAATCGAACCATTAACCCAGCCTGATCATATTGATGCACAGGATATGACCGTACTCTAGTGGTGATAATTACATCCTCATTCATCTCTGAATACAGGAAATGCCCATTATCAACAGCAAATCCATAGTGTGTTTTTTGCCAGTAGTCAGTCATTTTTTCAGGCTGAATAATAAGCCCAGTATCTTTTTTTTGGATATCCCATTTTTCTGGTTGACAATACCAATTTAGGCTCGGATGAAGAGTTTCATTTTGAAACTTTTCATACAATAATAATGAGCACATAAAATACATCTCCTTTTTATTATAATTATTTCTTTATATGTAAATAATAGTATTTAAATGACAAATTATGCAAGCGTTTTCTTGGGGGGAATATAATTTTTAAATAAAAATACATTTTTTGTTCAAGAATGATTACTTTGCTATTTGTTTGAATAGCTATATTTGTTATGCAATCGTTTCCCTTAGAATATTGTATTTTTGAAATAGAATATCTTTCAAATTTACTACTTTTATCATAATAGCTAAGAAGACTCCCTCCTCAGAGAAAGATGAATTTAGATATAGAAAAGACTATATCGAATGTGACCAGTGAAGGTATAAATGACAAATTATATATATTTTATTAAATTAATAACAAGATTTATTAAGCTGAATTGCTCTAGAGCTTTGCTATTTGGTTTTGGTGCGAAAATGTTAGTTAGAAGCATAGAGTAACAACTTCCTCTATATTTCTAGCTTATGAAGATAAACCAAACAATTTATGAATAAATTGTTTTTGATTTTGGACTGACTTGTTCAGAACAAGTTGTCCTTTTTTCATCATATGCATGGCTTCAATACCACTCAATATAGAAGTTGCAGTTTTAAACGACTGCAACCCCAACATAGAACGGACACGTTTCTTAATAAAACGATAATCTTGTTCCACTATATTATCGAGATACCTAACCTTCCATATCTTTATGCCTTCGGGCATAGGTTTCTCTTCTTTCAACCTTTGAATCGCTACAGGATAGGCAGGGTTTTTATCTACTGTTATCACACGAGGTTTAGAAATGTACGAAAAGGCCAAGGCTTTCTTGAAAAAGCGCTTGGCTGCTTGTTTATCTCTTGATTTGCTTAGATAAAAATCAATGGTATTCCCTTCTGAATCAACGGCACAATATAAATACATCCATTGCCCTTTCACTTTAATATAAGTTTCATCGACTCTCCATGAATCATTTGGTGATGTAAGATGATGTCGTGCTTTCTCTTCTAATTGAGGTCCATATTGATGAACCCATCGCATAATCGTTGTGTGAGCTATGGATAAGCCTCGTTCCTCCATCATTTCCACCAGGTTACGGGGGCTCAAATTGTACCGTAGGTACCACCTTACTGTTAATTATATGAGTTCCGGCTGATACTGCTTCCATTTGAACAAATCTTCTTTTTCCATATCGATCACACACCCTTTTCCAGGGTAATACTATCAGTATGTCCAAGCTTAGGAGATTACTTGCAAAAGTTTTAGAGTTTTTGCACCAGAACCCTTTTTTCTTAGCATATTTACAACATGGAGACTATTGAGATGACTCTTTCAAATATTTACAATTGACTTTGATTGCGCTTACATTTAGAATTGTAAATTGGATATATTAACATAATTACCCTTTATTTAGAAAAAGGGGAGATGGTATCATGATGTTATTTCTTTGTATAATTTTAATAGGAGTTGCACTTAGTTTAAGAATAGTAGCTTTAAATATTATAAAACGCCAAGAAATAGAAGCCATGTACGTTTACTGCTCAAAATGCAATAAGAGAATTAGAAAAGGGAATTCGGCTCCTTATTGTTCAAAATGCAACTTGTTTTTTTAATACAAAGGAATGTATTAAGTTTTAAATAAATCAGTTCTAAAAACTGGGTTCTGGTGCAAAAACTTTAATATACGTGTAAGTAATCTCTAACACCTGGACATACTGATCCTATTACTCTAGAAAAGGTGTGATCGGTATGGCAAAGGAACATGTATTCAAGTGGAAACATTATCAGCCTGATGTTATCTTATTAACGGTAAGATGGTACCTACGGTACAATCTCAGTTTTCGTGATTTAGTCGAAATGATGGGGGAACGGGGCTTATCCATAGCTCATACAACGATTATGCGTTGGGTTCACCAATATGGTCCTCAGTTAGATAAGAGAGTTCGTCGTCATCTTAAGAAAACGAATGATTCTTGGCGAGTAGACGAGACGTATATTAAGGTCAAAGGAAAGTGGATGTATTTATATCGTGCAGTTGATTCAGAAGGAAACACCATTGATTTCTACCTAAGCAAAACAAGAAATCACAAGACTGCAAAGCGTTTCTTCAAGAAAGCTTTGCAGTCTTTTCATGTTTCACAGCCTCGTGTGATAACCATCGATAAGAATCCCGCCTATCCTATAGCAATTGAAGAGTTGAAGAATGAAAAAAAGATGCCTGTAGGCATCCAAATAAGGCGAGTGAAATATCTCAATAACATCGTGGAACAAGATCATCGGTTTATTAAAAAGCGAGTGCGTTCGATGTTAGGATTCAAGTCATTTCGTACAGCCACTTACATACTGAGTGGCATAGAAGCGATGCATATGATGAAAAAGAAGCAACTTCATCAAGGGGTAAAGTCTGCCCAAAATCAAAAAGATTTTATTGATAAATTGTTTGGTATCGCTGTAGCTTTGAAATAAAGTTCGATCAAAAATGCCTCCTAAACCCATATTTTACGATAAATCAATAAAATCCATTTTGAAAAAAGTTTGATCAAAATGGATTCTTCTCCAGCAGAATTAAAATTGGTCTTTATAAAAAAGTTTAATCATTTTTTGCCTTTGTTACTCAAACATCCTACAAATAATCCAGGCTATTAAAAATCAGAATGAATCCAACTATACACATAATCCACGAAAGGGCTGATCCTGTATTATTAGTAATTTTCACTCGAAGATTCTCGAGAGGTGTTTGCATCCACCGCCCAAACAGGAGATAGGAGAGAAGTAGCACGAGGGAAGGCAACACCATGATAAAGTTGTATCCCGCTAAAATAGAAGACCACTCCACCCACGATAGATTAGAAGTAGTCATTATGCCAATTGCTCCAAAATAAGGGAATGCAGCACCTACTTCAATTAATGTAGTAGTGAATCCCAGAGCAACCATTGAAAAAATGCTTTTTGATTTTGGTGCAGGTAGGTCTGAACTTTTCTTTGTTGGAACATAAAAACTTGCTATGAACAATATCAGCCCAATAATAAAGAACGTCCAGCTTACGATTCGATTTTGAAATATGCCAGAAATAATCTCAAGCAAGAAATCTAATCCTAACATAAGTGAAACTCCAACAGCAAAATACAATCCTGCTATTGTCAATAAATAAACCAATAAACGTTTGGTAAGTCTCTCTTTATCGATTAGAAGCAAATAAACTGTTACCCCTAATATGGTAGGGCTTAGCATGTCCAATAGGGCCAATCCCCCTATTAGGAGAAGTAGCTCTGTACTCACCATTCTCCCCCCTTATTCCTTTTGAGAATTATTCTTTTTAGCCATAAAAATGGTATATGCCTGATCCATAAACTCGAGCACATCCTGGTCAATTGGATATAATCTCAGTTTCTCTGATTGCTTTGGCGACATCCTTATTTCCCACAGTTTATCTAAAAATTCATCCTCACCTTCAAACTCCTCTAAGCGCTTTTCATCCATCCTTCTAATGATATTTTGGACTTTGGTTGCTTTGGGGCCGTCTTTCATATAGCGCTTTAACTGACCTATCAGAGCAATCCATTCGAGTGAATCAGAGCTGTTACTTGTCATATTGGGAACCTTTTCCCATAGTTTTATTTCTCTGTCTTTAAATACAGTTTCACGATAATACTGCTGTATTTCTTTATCTTTACTGGATAATTGCATAATCTTCTGAATCGCGATCCAGTCTTCTTCTCCTTCTATCGCGATTCCATGTATCATTTCCCGTAAGGATAATTCTATTTTCTTTAAATTTTCCTGCTCTTTTATTACAAAAGATAATTGGCTCTTTAAACTATCTGACCAATCCCAAGCGTTGGAACCTAGCATATCTTTAATCTCATGTAACGGAAATCCAACCTTTTTTAAAAATTGAACCTGGTGTAGTTTTTTTATTTCCTCATTGGTATATAAACGATGGCCACCCTCTGTTTTGGATGCCGGTTTTAATAAGCCGATTTGATCGTAATAACGCAGTGTTCTTACTGTAACGCCTGTCAGCTTCCTAACCTTATTAATATGTATCAACCGATAAACCTACCTTCCTGTATATTAAGATTCTATCGTCAACGACTGTTTTCTTCATTCCACATTTATTCTTCTTTACCCAAAAAAATTTTAAGCAAGTATCCTGCTCCTAAGCCAACCAGTACACCAGGAAATGCATTATCCAGTGTCAGGCCAATACCTGCACCTATAATGACGCATCCATAAATAATAATATCTCCCTGTTTCATATGAAAACCTCCTACCTTCCTAATCTCTCTTATTCATATATACCTAAATATATAAATGCAAATTATAAAATCCTTCTTTCTAGGTGAGTGAGAGCATCTGTTCATACATAGAAGCGGTTAAATCTTTTTCCTGTGCCCCATGCCAAGCGAAAACAAAGAGGAAAAAACGAGTACAGGTCATCTTTTGTTATTCATAGTCGTGACTTATATGTCGAAAAATCAAAATGGATATATAGTAGTTACTTATCAGTATACAAAATGACGCGACGTAAACTTCAAGTTTTTTTAGAATGTTTTTAATTTTCATTAGCAAATCTATATAAAACTTGAAATTGACGTGACGTTACCTTCTATAATGGTATCCAACGAGAGGAGTGTTAAAAGATGAAGAAATACTTTATTGTCATATTGGCTATTCTTACTGTAATGTTTTTAAGTGCCTGTACGGCAGATTCGGAAGGTGAAGACATTCAAATGGCTTCACTTAAAAATGTTGATACTATTCACATAGATCATGGAAGCACGAAGATAAATGTAGTATCCGCGGATATAGATGAAGTGGAAGCATACTTACTTTTAAACGACAATGGTCCGGGGATTTTAATGAATAAGGAGAAACGAAAAATAATAATTCGAGTGAAAAATGATATAACCCGTCTGGTTAAAATCAATCGGATGCCCCAATTGGAAGTTCGAATTCCGACTAAATTCAAAGGGGAAATCATAGTCGATGGCACTTCTGGCAGCGTCGTTGGTAAGGAGCTACAAACGCACAACCTGCGAGTTAATGGAAGTAGTGGTAACGTAAAACTTGACTTCCTTCACTTCCATAGTGAGGTTTACGTTACTACAACAAGTGGGAATGTGGACGTTTCCTTGAACGGGGATGAACCAGATGCCGAGCTACTCCTCAAATCCAACAGCGGGAGACGTTCAGTCGCCTTTGTATTGGATAATCATCAACAGGGTAAAAAAGAAACAAAAGGAACATCTGGGAGCGGGGATCATAAAGTGCAATTGGAGACCTCTTCGGGAAGTATATCATTGAAATAATACAGGTACTATTTAAGATAATAAAGGAAATTTCTCTCTGCCATCTATCTATAAACGTGAAAATTCAATTAAGTAAAAGAGTGGTTTCGTTCCAAGTCTGATAAAAATTCATGCTGACGCTTCATTTTGATACCCTTAATCTCGTTGATTTACCCAATGATGAAACATCTTGAATCTTCAACTAAGGCTGATAATCTGGACCTATACCTGAACCTCGGCCATCTTTAATCCACTTTTCAACTTCAGATGTTCTTTTTCTTTTGGACATAAAAACACCCCTTTAGACAAAAATATCTAAAGGGGTAAAACGGTGCAACTTTTTTATAAACGGTATAACTTTATTCAAAACGGTACATCTTTTTTACAAACGGTACGACTTTATTTCAAATCTACAATCGCATCATAATCTGTAATTTAGTAGGAAATTCAGGTCCTACTTTTTTTATAATTTATTTTTGCACCAGAACCCTTTTAGCCAATTAATTTAAAGCATCATTACAGCTCTTAAGAACACAATTCTAGTTCATTAAAAAACAGTAGATTCATATCAAATACGCCATCCTTTCCTATAAATTAACAGAAAGAATAGCGTATTTTCAATTTTAAGGAGGGGGGTGTTAGCTTGATAGCAATATAGCAATCCCTCCTAAATATGATATTAATCATATTGATATATCCTACGATCTGTCACCTGAGCAGATACCAGATTCCTGTAATGCTCGCTACTCTCCATTAGTTCCAGATGCGTACCCATATCAACGATTCGTCCCTGATCCAATACATAAATCAGATCGGAATTCATGATTGTACTTAACCTATGGGCAATAATAATCTGAGTACAATTTAAAGTTTTGAGGTTATCCGTAATCAACGCTTCAGTTACAGTATCAAGTGAACTAGTTGCTTCATCCAACAGGAGAATTTTTGGACGATTGACCAGTGCCCGAGCCAACGCAATCCGCTGTTTTTGCCCACCCGACAAATTCGTTCCCGATTCTGAAATCAGCGTATTGTATTTCATCGGCATATTCTCTATATCAGAGTGGACGTCCACAAGGTGTGTCCCCCACAAAACATCTTCTATTGTTGCTTCTGGAGCATGAATGGTAATGTTGTCATATACCGTGCGATTAAATACAAAATTATCCTGAAGCACAATACCTACCTGGCTCCGCAATGTCTTCCGCTCAATTTCCTTCATGTTCACATCATCAAAATAAATCGCTCCTTCCGTTGGTGCGTATAACCCAACAATCAGATTAGCAAGGGTGCTCTTACCTGACCCTGATCGACCAACCAAAGCAATCCGTTGTCCAGACTTAATTGTCAGATTGATATCCTTCAAGATATTTTCTCCATAATCGTTATACTTGAAGTTTACATTCTTAATTTCAATATGTCCGCTTAGCTCTGGGTTTCGGGACTCGTCTAAGTCTCCTCTACGCTGTTCCTTCTCTTCCCCTTTTTTTTCATTCATAACATCATAGATTCGTTCCAGCAGGGTATCTACCATAACAAAATCATTTAACATCATGGCAAGAGAATTCAAGGGGCCGAGGAACATCGCTGCTAGTGATTGAAATGAAACGAGCATACCGACTGTTATATTGCCCTGCATCATTTGAAAGAGACCTACCAAGAGAATTAACATTGGCGTTAAGAAATTAATCCCGGCGCTAACTGTGTTCACTTTTGTCTGATAATACGCCTTCTCCTTTATAGCTTTTAACTGACGCGTAAATAGTCCCTGCCATCTTTTTTCAGCTATCTCTTCAATCCCCAAAGATTTGATTGTAGATATGCCTTCTAGTACCTCTGTCATAAAAGAACCCGCCAGACTCTGGGCCGCAATCTGTGTCTGCGTCAGTTTTTTGAATTTACTACGAGTATAAAAGAAAACACAAAATTGTAGGATTCCTAAGAACAAAAGTGCGAGAGCGACGATTTTGGATTGAACAAAAATAACACCAAAGGTCACCACGACCAGAAAAATATTGATGATGGTGGAAATAAATTTCTGGGAGATCAACTCCCGAATAGTCACATTACTATTAATCCGCAACATCATATCCCCACGGGAACGCAACTCAAAATATTGGTACGGCAAATATAACATATGAGAGACAAAGCTATTCGTGAGCTGATTATCCAGTCGTTCCTGTAGTTTAACAATACATATGTCCTTGAAGTAAGTGAAACACAGCTGAAATATGGATAGGAAAATAACCCCTACGATAAGAACAGGAAATAATGAATATCCCCCGTCCTTAACCGCAGAATCCACAGATCTTTGCATCAAAAAAGGAAAAATAACTGATATAATTTGCAATCCGAACGCCAGTAGCATTGCCCATACAAAATATTTCTTATTATTCACAATTAACTCTTTGAAGTACGTCACTTTGTTATACTTTTGTTCGGTTCCGACCTGAAAACTATCATCTGGATAGACCAGTAAAAAGATATTAGAATATTTTTCAGCAAAATCCTGTTCATTAAGCTCTAATCTTCCTAATGATGGATCAACCACAACATAACGATTTCCAGGTTTGACACTTTCCAAAACAACGAAATGTTTATTCTCCCAGTATAAAATGGCAGGTGTAAAATCATTACTCAAAACATCATATGATGCTTTTTTGGCCACAGACTTCATGTGATATGTCTGTGCAACTTCCTTTAGTTTCAACATGGAAGTTCCGTCCCGTCCGTTTCCCACCGAAACGAAACGTTCCTTCATCTTGGAAAAATCAGCCTCAAATCCATAATAAGCAAGGATCATATGAAGACAGCTAGGACCACAATCATACTGATTCATCTGAAGCTTAACTGGTACCTTCCTGCCGCGCTTGAAATGGTTGAGTAGGCTTGTCCATTTAGGCATTGTAATGCTCCACCTCAAAGCTAAGGTACTGAGACTCAGATACTTCCCCTGGCCCTTCAACTAACATCACCGAAGGCAACTGACGATTGTACAGGCGAAGTAATTGGTAGCCGATACCTGCTAGTCCCAACATTAGGCCTGGAATTTGCTGTCTACCTGGGATGCCGCATTTCCAATTATTACCATTTTTTTCTATTTCTTTGAAAATATGATTCGCCATTTGTGAGACGAAAGTATTTAATTGATCGCTATCAAAATAATCTGCACCCAGCAAAATCAACTCAAGATTGCCCATATCACCATGACACAGCGAATAACTAACTTCTGTAAATCCATCCTTCATGGTTTTTTCTATAGATTTACTAATATCACGGTTTACAATCTCCGATTTTATACAGCGGGCCATACCGATTCTAGCAATTCCAACTCCTGGTGCCCCATTACACCAGTACATAACAAAATGATTATCGAGAAAATTCCCTTCTGAGAATCTTAAATCTTTCCAGTTATTCTCTTCTGGACAATATAGGCTGTTCTCATATTCAATTCCTGCCATACAAGCATCCAGATATCGGTGGTCGCCTGTTCCCTCATATAAACGTGCTAAGCTCAGACAGATTCCCGCGTTGCCATGTGCGATTCCACTCAGTGGAATCTTATTCATGGATGAAGTGACCCAAGCAATGCCACTGCGCATAGATTGAGCTTTGCTTAGCAAATGTTCCCCGCATTTCTGAGCAATATCTAACGCTTTATCTAAATGGAATAATTTATGTATATCTAGACAGACCATTAAAGTCCCTGCACAACCCGCAATCATGTCCAACTTATCATCAGAATCAATCATCTCTTCCAAACTTTCCATTAATTCTATTATCCGTTCATCCATAACAGGCTCTCCAAACAGTTTGGCTCGATGCAATAATACGTATAATAGAGAACCGTACCCCGTAAATACGGAGATATTCTCGTCTATTTTCTTCTGTACCATTTCCCAAGCTGTGTTAATACATTGATCTGCAAGTTGGATATATTCCTTATCACCAGTTTCCTTGCCAAGATAAAGAAGGAAGTAGGCAATCCCTGTAACCCCATTATAGAGCCCTAAGTCTGAAGACTTATAAATAAGTTTTTCATTGGCATCCATGCCCATACCAATCCAAGAGACTGTCTGTCCATCATCTCCATGAATAGCAATACTTTTAATATAATCACCAATTCGAACTGCTTCTTGCAAATATCTATCTGTATTGGCTGGGTCGACCATTTCTGTTTGCACTTCCTCCAACTTTACACTATCCGTGATTTTTTCCATCGTATGTGTCTTTTCCAATAAATATTTAGTTTGAACGACACGCTCAATAAATTCCCATTGCATCTCTAGGTCTTCTTCATTCATCTTCTGTATCTTGTTTTTGGTCAAGGTCAGAATATCCTGATCAAATACCTCCTCAATCGGCAAATTGTCTTTATGATGAGTGAGACTCTTTTTACCAATTACAGTTTTAAAAAGTGGAACGTCTCCACGAAGTAAATCATAGCATTCGTATTTTATAGACTCCTCGCGACCTTTATCATATTTGTAAATCATCCACATCATATCGAACAGGCGTACTTTATCGAGTCCATCTTTCAGGTATAGTGGGTGTGAACTTGCTTCAAGCAAAGAAAAATAGCTAACGGTCGGCCGAATGATTGTGCGAACGGTACAACCCTCGAATAACTCATTCAGCAAATTGATAAATTCTTGACGATTCTGCATAATTAATCGATAGCATTGAAAAAATCCGCTTTTAATTTGAAGTTGATAGTTTTCAGGAGTAATTGGTTGTTTCTGGTAAGAAGGAAGGTGATTAAATCTGGCAAGCTCGACTTTTCCTCGTTTAATCTTCATCATATCAGTATTCTTATGAAGAACTTCATAAGTATTCATGACTTGAACAGTATCTCCAGCCAATCCACTCAGATCACTATGGTACAGGGAAGTTGGATCTAATATCGGTAACATGTTTGTTTTTAATACCGAATCATTCAAAATAAGCGATGTTTTCTCCAAAGCAGAATTATGACTCTTTCTCTCCATATGTGTATAAGGTTGATTATGAAACAGAGATTCTAAATCTACAAGGAAAGGATGCTCCCCTTGGGCAATAATGTTTTCCATATGCATGTCAGTCGCATTAACTGCATACAGAATGGCAAGATACTGCCCTTGTCTCTCGAAATAGTGTTCAATGTCCGCCTGCTGCTCACATTCTTGATAGGTGATAAACTCCTGCCAGCCGTATTCTTCTTTATTCAGAGTCTTAGTAATTTTAAACTTTTTACCAACGTCTTTATGATTAAACCAATCTAGAAGATGGGCAAATGCATTATCTATCGCTAAATCCCTTGGTTTATACACAATGCTCGTTTCATTGGGGAATTTTAGTAGAAGTACACTGGTGCCCCCGTTATGAGAGTCCCCTGAGGACTCAATATCTTGCAATTCTTCTAACTTAATATTAAAAAACCTTTCAATTTCTCTTCTATCTCGTATCAGCCTGCTTAGAACAACTAACATATTCTCATTAATCCGCTTAACATTTTCTGCAAGTACTCTGGCTAGCACAGGATAATCCAGCAATAATTTAAGGATATCCTCCGGATCGCTAATCTTATCCTGAACAAAATTCCAGTACCTTTGTTTAGATTCGCTTCCTTGTAACTCGTCATTCAATCTAGACTTGTTCAATTCATAAATCAGGGTTTTAGCTGAAAGGTGGAATGTTTTATCAGCTACTATCTTCATGACCAATCCAATCACTCGCCGCTTGCCAATCCAGTCTTCCTCATCCCCTAGCTGCTCTTCCATGACTTGAATCGTCCGTTTAAGGAAAGGCTTGTAAAACTCAAAAAATGGAATTTCTTCTGTATTAAAATGAACATATTTACTTAACTCACACTGAATGTCATTTTTAAAAATAGACTTTAATTCCAAATACCATTCACAATTAGAGACCTCATAGCAAAATTGCTGGGCAAAGAGTAGACTTTTAAACTGATCCATCTTCATCCCTTCGGCTTCAATACGGTCTCTTAGCAATTGCTCATCATCAGAATACTTGTCCAGCCACTTTTCCATGCTCTCTTCAGTTAGAATTGAGTCTGGATCATAGCTAATTCCAGCTCGTACACTTACGTCAAATTGTTTGTACCTCTCGTCCAGATATAATGCGTCCCCCCACCGATTATCGGCCAATAGACTATTTAAACTCATTATTTTCCCCCCAATTTTTAATTCATAGAAAAAGGTTGAGCACATAAACTGATAACAGTTATGTGCTCAATGTTTTTTACTAGATTAGCAACAAGTTGCCCAAGAAGATGGAGAGATAGAGTTATAATGACATTCATGAGTAACTGTACAAACTACACCGCTACTGTTAGCTCGTTGTGCTCCATCAGCACCTGCAACAGTCATAAGTTCTTCATCAGTAATGTCCTCAATTGCTTTTAAAGCTTCCGTGTTAAATTTTTCCATTAAAAATCGCCCCTTTGTCTAAAATATGTTTATGTACAACCTTATTAAAAAGTTACACATAGAAATAAGAAAAAAGTCTAAAAATTTTATATTTTGTAGAATTTTCTTATTTACATATTTTATTCTAACATTCAGATAATATTTTTC
Organism: Bacillus sp. 05T22; assembly: GCF_056396765.1. NCBI lineage: Bacteria > Bacillati > Bacillota > Bacilli > Caryophanales > Bacillaceae > Bacillus > Bacillus sp. 05T22. The sequence continues at coordinate 11,971 of NZ_JBFTMC010000034.1, read as the reverse complement.
AAGGGAATTTTTGGTTTTTTTTAAATTTTATGGAAAAACAGGAAGCTCAACCCTAACTTTTAGACCGGTTCGTTGCTCATCATTTTTGAGAACAAGGCGTCCTTGATGCGCCTGAACAATCCTTGCTACCATCGGAACTCCCAAACCGTGTCCTTGCTGTACAGTCTGCTTCCTTTTTGATGAATAAGGTAGTTCTGTAATCTCCTTCAGTTTATCCTCCGAGATTCCCCGGCCATTATCCCTTACGATAAAATAATATTGGGAGCCGTCTTTGGACAGAGCGGTTTCTAACAGAATTTTACACCCCTGCGGGTTATGACGCACACTATTGTGGATTAAATTACTAATTGCCCGAAGCAATAATTTCTCATCTCCCATAATTTGAACAGATTCAACAGTCAGTTTCAAATCAATTTCATACCGTTCATCCAATCCATTATTTAAAAAATCCGTGGCAACCCGCCTTGCCAAAGCAGATAGCCGAATAGGCTTCAAATGCAAAGGCTGCATTTCATACTCGAGCATAGAAACCAAATTCAAATCACTTACAAGTGAACCTAGCTTTTCACCTTGGTTTCGAATAATACCAGCTTGACTCCTCTGCTCCCTTGGCAAATCTAAATTATCCTCCATTTCACTTGCGTACCCAAGAATAATAGAAAGGGGAGTCCGAATATCATGAGAAATCCCAGAAATCCAATTAGAACGCGCTTCATCTCTTGTCTTCAACGCCGCTGTCTTATTCTGAAGTTTAACAGATGCGGAATTAATACTTTGAGCCAAGTCACCAAATATACCTTGAGAATCTAACTGAACCGTTTCTTCCCTAGCAAGGTCATGAACTCCGGATACAAGAGGACGTATCCCCTTTATGAGACGTGTACCAAACAAAATTGAGATTAATAGAACTAGAGCTATATTAAAGAGTAATAGCATAAGAAGTCGCAGGGGCATCGACTTTAAAAAATCAGAAAGAAAATTAAATTGATACTTCCAGTGACTTTCCTTAGGATATCCCACCACAATTAGGCCATCCTTATTCTCCCAAGTATAGACTGGATATTTCTCAAGATAATAACGTGAGAACTTAGCTACCTCAACTAGATTATAAGATTTTGGAACATCATGAGGCAGATGAAAGTCCCATAGTACATTACCATCTTCACCGATTAGCATAGCCCATGATTGATTATTTTGCAGAGTCTTGGCTGCACGCTCATCCAAGTGATAATAGCCATCCTTCCTATCTAGTCCTTGATCAACTTGTTTAAGAACACCTTCTGGAGAAGGAGGTTTATTAATATCGGTGAACACTAACGTACCTAGCAGTACAAAATTAAAAATAAGTATAAATATTACAACAACGATTGCTACGGTGACAAACCGACGTAATATAAGAGTAATTCCTTCCACTCAATGCGCCTCCTTCCCCAGAAGTTTATATCCTAATCCTCTAACGGTGAGAAGATAGATCGGCTTGGAAGGATCCGTCTCGATTTTTTCACGAATTCGCCTAATATGAACCATCAATGTATTTTCGTAGCCGAAAATGTCATCTCCCCAAACAGCCTGACATAGGGCATCACTCGTAACGATTCGCCCCTGATTTTCATACAACTTCACTAGAATGGCATGCTCCTTTGCTGTCAATGGCATCTCCTCATGCCCCTTATATACGACAGCGCTTTCCAAATCAATTGTTTGTTCTCCTAGCTGAAAAATAGATAGACGCTTTTCCACAGATGAAGAGTATGCCCGCTTCAGAATCGCCATGAGTCGCAATACCAGCTCTCGCGGAAGAAACGGCTTTACAATGTAATCATCTGCGCCCAATCCCAGTCCGAGCAACCGGTCCTCATCTTCGCCTCGCGCCGAGACAAAAAGGACTGGCACATCAGAAAACTGTCTAATGGAGGATAGAAGTGAAAATCCATCTCCATCGGGCAGCATAACATCCAGAATCGCAATATCTGGTTCCTCTTTGTGGCATAATGACAAAGCTGAATTACAGTCAGCTGCAGTATAAATACGAAAAAAACCCTCTTTTCTCAAAAACCTTTCAATTATTATTCTGATCTCTGATTCGTCATCTACAATTAATATTTTTTTGCTTTTTAAATTATCCATACTATATCACCTAATTTTATTATACACGAATAAGGTAATTATTGTTAATTCCAAATAGATATGTCCGTTTTATAAAGAGAGTATGTGGGATAAAGCAAAAAAGGCCACCCTATTCTTAAACTTCATACTGGATAAGGATGGTCTTTCTTATTGTCATATCATGTTCTTAATTTAATACTTATAGGAACGTATTTTTTAATCCCTGTTATTTTTGATACTTCTGTTGCACTGTCTTAGGAATCTCTTCAAAATTAACCTCTTCCCAATAAGTAACGCCTCGAAGTAATGTGTAATACAACTGAACATATGCTCCTTCTCTCAATTGCTTTCCGGCTGAAAAAGTAAGTTTCTTTTCCTTTCCCTTCTCATCATAAGTGGTCAGTTCATAATCATAACGTTCACCATCTTGAGCACCAGGCCCGATTATTTTTGTATAGTAGATGGTTTTTCCTGCAGAATTCTCAGGTGTAAGCTTTTCTGGACTGAAAAAGAACATACACAAACTTGCTCCAATCACGATGACTAACGCAAGCACTGGTAATACTATTTTTTTCATCAGAAATCCCTCCTAAGTACCATCAAGATGAGACAATATCTTTGTTCTTCAACTGAAGAATAGATATCGATGCAAAAATAACAATGAAAGCTGTATTCATTACCCAAAACAGAACACTCTGTACATCAGACAGTCCTTCCTGACTTAGTGCACTCATACCAATCGTTAATAATGAAAACGGGAAAAACATCCCAAAATTAATAATATACATACCTAGACCAACGAACACACCGCACAGACTGATACCGATTGGTATAGCAAAACTGCGTATTCTCAGAGACAATCCTAATTGCAGGGCGCTAATAGATAGAGCGGCATACCACCCCTGAATTGCCCAACCGATAGTTTCTATTGGCATATTCCCAGGTAAAGAGAACAAAATACCCGCTACCCAGTAGAGTCCCATAAACAGCGTTTGTGCAAACAAGATTAAAATACCTAAAACAAACAATTTAGACAGAAAAACATTTACTACCGAAATAGGTGAAGTCATAATCATATTCCAATTTCGGTTCATGTGCTCCAACCTGCAAATATAAGAGCAGCAAATGGCAATCAAAATAGGTAAGAAAAACTCGCCGTAAAATAGGCTGACCTGGGTCCACAAGCTATACCAGCCATTTTGCAAAACACCCTGGTTAAAAAAATAATTCACACATCCAATCAGCAGGCTTATGATAGGAAGTACAGCCAACACAATAGCGATTCTAGAATGACGCAGTTTGAGCCATTCAGCAGAAATACTTCTTTTCATCAACTTCCCTCCTTAGATTTCCTGCCGGTTTACATGAATACTTCCGGCTACATAGAATAGAACTGTTATAATTAACGAGATTACTACGATCCCGAAGTCTAACGGCTGTCTCATATAGGTTCCCGAAGTTTCAGCAAATTGATAAGTAACCGGGTTGAGATCAAAATAATAAGACCAGATAAAAACGTGTCTAACGATGGCCGGAAACAATATAGCGGTCATACCGATGAAACCACCTAACATACCCATGCACAACGCGAAGGCCTGGTTTTTGACAGCTAATGAAATCCATTGTTGAAGTGCCGTAACTGCAAGATTTGTCAGCAGGGTACCCATAATAAACTGAATCAGAAACCCAATAGGTAATTCACCAGGAAAACCCTTTATCAGTCCAATCATAATCATGAATACAGTCTGAAAAAGAATACCACACAGCAGCAAACTATTGGCACATATATACTTCGCTGCATAGATTTGACCACGTCTCACATTGGTAGCAACAAGCATTTTCCAAGTCGATCCCTTGTGCTCCATATCACAAATCCGCGAGACAACAATTGCTGAAATAATCGGCATAAAAAGTCCATTCATGGAAGATACATTAAAAAAGACAGACTCCCAAACAGCGTAATCTGGATTACTAGCAACTGATTTACTGATAGACATGAAGGCCCAAAGCATCTCTACGCACAGAAACAGTATAGTCATAATCCATATTTTTTTACGACGGATTTTGAAATATTCTAGTCCTAATACTTTCCTCACAAGCTTCGCTCCTTTCCCGTCAGCTCCAGGAAAATATCCTCCAAACTTTTCTTTTGTTCCTCAATGCGAATGACAGGAACGCTATGCTCAACAAGTAACCGGTTCATTTCCGCTACATTCATGTCCTCAAGATTTCCGAATTCAAGGCGGCTTCCACTTTGGACCGGCCTGTATCCTTGAGCAAGAAGGAGCTTTTCCGCTTTGGTATTGTCTCCGGTTTTTAGAAAGATGGAAGTTCTACTTTTTTGTTGCAGACTTTCCATGCTCCCCTGGAACAACAGATTCCCGTCACTAATAATACCTACGGATGTGGCCATTTGTTCAATCTCCGAGAGAAGGTGGCTTGAAAGCACTACAGTTATTCCATAGCGTGTAGGTAATGATTTGATGAGCTCTCGGATTTCACCAATACCTGCGGGATCAAGACCATTCGTAGGTTCGTCAAGAATCAGCAGCTTTGGAAAAGCAAGCAAAGCCATCGCTATTCCCAGCCGTTGCTTCATTCCTAATGAATATTGCTCAGCCTTTTTATCTTTTTGGTTTTCCAGTCGCACGATACGAAGCGCCTCATGTATATTTTTGTCTGGTACGTTCCGCAGTCGCTGCATGACCTTCATATTTTCAAGCCCTGTTAAATGACCATAGTAAGAAGGTGATTCAATCAACGAACCAGTACGTTGCAGAATAGATGAACGATGTTGGCCCAGGTTTTCACCGAAAACTTGAATTGCTCCTTCAGAAGGCTTGATTAGCCCAAGCAGCATTTTTAACGTAGTTGTTTTCCCAGCCCCATTTGGTCCCAGGAATCCATAGATCTCTCCTTCCTGAACATGAAGATCAACTTTATTTACACAGTGTATAGTCCCATATATTTTGGACAAGTTTTGTGTTTGTATAATAGGCGAAGCGCTCATATAAAAATTCAGCTCCAATCAAATCATTTTTAGATATTTCATATCTGCTTTAAGAATAACGAATCTACCTTTCTCCATTCTAAAGAAAACCTTACATCAACCTTAAATCTTTCCTAATGCAAAACTTACAAAACATCAACAAATTGGTAAATGAGAAAAGAGGGTTCTGGTGCAAAAAATATAACACTTGTGCAATGAATCTTTAAATCTTAGGTTTCTTTGCCCATCCCTTCGAGAAATCAAGACTAAAATGAAAAATGAATAGAAAAAACAAGGTTCTTACTTTGTAGTCATATCCACGAAGTAAGAGCCTTGTTGTGGATTTGAAATAAAGTTGTACGGTTTATAAAAAAGTTGCACCCTTTTATCCCTTTGTATAAAGGGGGATTTTTGTGCATATTTTTAATTGCAAAAAGCATTTTTTCAAAAATAAATTACAATTATCTCAAGAGGTGTTGCTAATGTTACATAATAAAATTGTAGTTTGTCGAGCAGAGAAAGGTTGAAGTCAACCGCATCTAGAATTTATGATTGGTGGAACAATTCATACAAAGAAAATAAGAGAAAATTGAGATGACTTATTACGATTAACTAGCTCTGTTCGTAATGGGACAGTCACAGCTTCTCTTATTCTCAAAAAGCTTGCAGCCTATCCAAGGCAGAATAGCTTATCTGTAACTTTGCGTGAGATAGGAAGGATTGAAAGAACTTTATATACATTAGAATGGTTGCAGAGTCCTGAGCTTAGAAGACGTGTACAGGTTGATTTAAATAAAGGTGAAGCAAAACATGCATTTGCTCGAGCTGTATTTTTTAATCGATTAGGGAAAATTTGTGATCGTTCTTACGAGGATCAATTACATAGAGCAAGTGGTTTGCAACTTCTTATTTCAGCAATTGTATTATGGAATACTGTATACATATCACGTGCAGTAGATGCTTTGCGTGCAAAAGGATTGGACATTCCAGAAGAATATTTACAACATATATCTCCACTTGGATGGGAACATATTACGTTGACAGGTGATTATGTTTGGAACTTAAATGAAAAAACAAATTTTAATAATCTAAGACCATTACGAGACAAAAATCCAATAAAAAAGTAGTAAAGTAAGTAATCGGTTCCTTAACGTACAGGGAATGGTTTGATTTGTGTTCAAATTGTGCCTAAACATACATTTAAACACAATTTAGACACATTTCAAGGGTTAGGTGTACGCTAAAGCTATTTTTCAGCTAAATATGGACCATTTGGCACTGAAAAGTCGATGTTTTCTAAAAGGTCAACTGGAATATCACTTTCACTAATAGGAAAAGTAAATCGCTGTTTGTAAAGGTGTACCTTTTGGGACAAAAAATAGAACCCTTATCATAAGAGTTCTGCAACAGGAAATAACAAATATATAGAAGTAAGATAAAGAGAATTACTTATTATTGTATCGTATATATGTATAATTTAATGTTGAGAAAATGTTAAGAAATGGTTAAATAATTCTCATATGTATTATGAGGTAGTATCATATGCCCATTAACTTAAGAAAAATAAACAGCCCAAAGAAGAAAAAATGAGATGACTTCTCAAAATAAGGGTATCAAATTAGATGTGTCTAAATTGCGTCGTAACGTACAATTTTCTTTTTTTGATAAAGTGTCCCCTAATACAAAACCTATTTTTTAGGTATTCTGTACAACTTCCTTGCGCACATCAACAACAACCGTCACATAGATATGTCTAGGTTTTATCTTCTTTGCAGCTTGATAGGCTGCATATCCAGATAATACTTGATATCGTTTAGAATTATCTGCTTGTTTAACAATAATCTTTTCTGAGAACGCCTTATTTGTCTCATAGTATTGAACTTGTTTTTCAACGTCTTTTTTTTCAATACTTGCTTTCTGTGTATCCGATAATGCCCTGATTCTGTCCATCCGCATTTCTGTGGATGGATGGTACACCTGAAATGTATTTTCTTTAATGGTAATTTGAGAAGGGAATTTTGTAGGAATACATCGTCCTCCTTCGTTTAGTCTTACTTTATATACAGTGCCCTCTTTTGAAATATGAACTTCTCTACATAGTTGTTTCTTATCCCATGACCAATACTTGCGATTTGTTTCTTGATGATTTACAAGTGCGAATTGAGCACAAAATTTTTGAAAATAAGATAGAATTTCCTGTTTTGTAGAAAACAAATTTCGTTGGATAAGCTCTTGTTGTAACTGATCTTTCACGTCTTCAATTAAAAATGTTGTATCATTTTTGCAATCCGGACAAACAATTCCCATTTTGGATTGTATTTTTTTGATAGACACTATTCGCTTATCACACCGTTGACCACACTTTTGACAAACTCCATCGTATTTTGCATGTAGCTGTTCTACACGCTTGGATACAATGTGTTTAGTTTTTGAAGCTGTTCTCTCTGGCTTTTTCTCATGTACTTCGGCTTCTTTCTCTTCCTGTTTCTGTTTTAAATGAGAGCGATACGTAATATGAACAGGAGCGAAAGTATACACATCTTCCGGTGTATGGTCCATCGTCCCTCCCATTATAATTTCATTTGCATCAGCTAATGAATCTCCTGCCTCTGCAATCATCTGTAATAATTGGTTCCATTGTTCTGAACGAATTAGTGCTGTTACTTTAACTGACCGTTCTTCTTTATTAATAGATATCATTTGCTTTGTAACATCATGGAATTCTATTGCAAATAGGTATTCCGGGTCATGAGCTAAATGACGAATATGAGAAGGCTGACCTTTTACTGTAAGTTGAATCACCTTGTTCTCCTCCTTTTATGCTTTATCTTGGCGATAAACTAAAAGATTCTGTATGTATTATCCATTATATGGACTATATAGTCATCTTATCATATATAAGGGTGTTTTTGCCCATCCCCCCGAAAAGGGGGAATAAGCTTATTTAATTAGAAATTTATACGCCATGTCAAAAAGTACACTTTATGACATAGCTAAAAATCTAGACTTTTTCATTTCAAAAATACAGCTTAACCATATTTGAAATATGTCAATAGAATTGTATATATTTTGAAATGCGTATTCTTAGAAGCAACCCAAAGTCCTTATTTATAAGGCTTTTTCACATTACTTTTTTGTTATTCCCCCTTTTCGAGGGGGTGGGCTAACATACCCAATATACATTGATACTTGTTCAACTAAAGAGCAGGATAGTTGAACAAGTATAGAGGAATTAGATATTAATTTTTCATTGAGAGTGGTAATTTTGAAAAGGGTATTTCATGCAAATATCTAAGCTGTTTAATCAAATTTCAAATGAAAGGGCTGTATAAAATATGAAAACAAATGAGTTTAAAGTTACACCTGAAAAACTGAAAGGTAAGACAGTGGAAGATCTTGCTATTACTACTGATGCTGTTGTTATAAAATTTACTGATGGTACGTTTTTAGACATCTATCTCGATGAGTCTGGAAAAACATTAAAAACATCGACAAACAAGCTGGAATGTTAAAAACTATAAAATATATTCTTAAACTATAAGGTGCTTTAGTTGAGCAAAAAACTAAAAATTTTCAACTTCCGCTAACGTGAATTATGTAAATACGAAACCCCATCAGCAAGTAAACTGAAGGGGTTTTCTCTAGATACAACGAGTACTAATAAGTGGGGTTATGTTAACCTCACTTATATACGATATTCAAGAAGGATTAACCTTGTGGTACAAGGAATACAATGAATTTTACTCCTATTTTATAAAATTTTACCTATATCTTAGTGGGAGGTAACAAGTTAAATGAAGATGGTTCATTTTTATGATTACGTGATAGAAACAAATGAAATACAGACAAAAAAATATTATCTTCCTCAGCCAAAAATCGGGGATGCTGAACATTGTACATGTATTTATTGTAAAAATTTTGCTGAGCTAGTCTCTACACTTCCTCAAGAGATCTTAGACGTTATGTTTATATTCAATATAGATCCCTACAAAGATGCTCATTTGGATTATTTTTATAAAGCTTCTAATGGTAAACATATGTATATGGCTCGATATTTGTTTGTTGGTAGAATTATCAACATACCTAAGGATAAAGTAGTCACTATTTCTTATCATAACGATGAGGATTATATTACATTTGGTATTTCAGAGCTTACTAGTCGCATTTTTTATACTGAATTTAGGTGTCCACAACCTACACTTGAAATTACTGTCACAGGTTTTTTCCCTTGGCTCCTAGAAGAGAATGAGGAGTAACTCTACAAATATAGGTAAATAAAGAGACTTTAATGTAAATAACTTCTTATATCGGGACTTATGTAAAAAACTAGTATGTGTGGATTTAAAATAAAGTTAAAACGTTTATAAAAAAGACGCGATATTTTGTCTCCTTCAATTAAGGAATTCTAAATAAGGATTTGTAAAACATTTTTGGGCAAACTTTATTCCAAAGTTACAATTACGGCGGCTATTAGTGACTGGCAGAATAGGAGGAAGGATACGTATGTTTGATTTTGTTATGGGAGTCATAAGGTACATCGTATTTGAAATGATAGTAGAGGGAATAGTAGAGAGTATTAAGTGGATCCGAGATAAGTGGCAAGATTGGCGTGAAAGACGTTATTGGCGTTGATGTGAAATTGAAATAGAGACACGATGTTTTAATCAATCTTTTTTATAAAATCTTAATTCAGACTTTAAACCTGGGAATCTATTTTGATTAATTTTTTTCAAAATGGATTTTTTTTGGTTCTCACTTAATAAGGATTTTTAAAACATTTCTAATCAAACTTTATTTCAAACCAATAGTATGGATTTAGTTTTTTCTTTTTTGTTTATTGATGTTCTAATCTCTTAATTTATATTGTTTTGAATGTATACTTTTCTAGTGATTTTTAAGAAAAATGAGTAAGTTGTGATAAAGTCAATGATTAAGGGGATTTGAAAGTAAACTAATATCTAAAAGTTTACTTTCGTATTTATAATAAATAAAAAGCACTTTTTAATGTTTTAAAAGTGCTTTAACTTGATGTTGATGTGACAGAACCTCAAGTATGTAGAAATTTAAAAAAGTCCCTTCATAATGCTAAAGGGACTTTGCTCACACAAATGATCTGCACATCAATTCATTCTTGATATACAGATCATTTGTATGATATTTTTTTACATATAATTGCAATTGCTGACTAATGAACTTACATTACTGCTTTTAAAAGCTCTCCTACTAATGGGATGATTCCACCTAAGAATGATAAAACTGCCATTGCGATTGTCATATTATTTCCTCCTCTTTTTTTGTATTAAGATGTGATGAATCTTTATGCTTTTATTATAGTAAACGCTTACAATTATATGGATATATTTTTATATATAATTTTGTATATGGAGGGTAAGGTCACGAAATATCACATTTTCGCATTAAGACATGTATTGGAAATTAATTGTTCCCTAAAACAAAAAAATGAACTGAATTCTTATAGATAACTGTGGTGAGATAAAATTTTTGTTTTGGGGTACTTCAAAATATTAGGTTGATGGGCATGTATGGTGACCCCATATAGATGATTTCGTTCTGTACAGTTCTGACGACTTAGTGCAGGCTATAAATCTTTACATGCTTGAAGATATGTACATATTCATTATTGAATTTCTTAATATTAAAATGTATTATAAAAATGCGCAACTTCTAATGCAAGTAAATAGGACTATGAATTTTGAACAAATAAAATATTTTGAAGTAATATAGTTGCCGAAAAATGAGGTGGAATTAATCGAAACAGTACATATTAAATGGTATGGATCGTATAGTTTTAATGATTTTTATAATAGAGAAGAAGCTTTTAAGAAAGGAATATTTGCAATCTTTAGAGTATGTGCTGGAAAAGAAACATTTCTCTATATAGGAAAAACCCAAGGACACTTTATACAAAAGATAAGGGAACTTCATAAAGAGTGGCTGTTTGATGCAAGCGAAATAAAGATTAGATTAGGAATAATAGAATTCCCTAATGGTGAAAGTTATTCTGAAAAGAAGATAGAAGAGGTTAAATCCCTTTTGATTTTACGGCATACCCCATCAGAAAACACCACACCTTCAGTATACTATAGAGGACGGTTTAATTTAAAAATTATAAATAAGGGAAGAAGGGGCTTAATTGTTAAAAAGCTTTCCCCAGAAGATCTAGTATGGATATAAGTTGAATGGTTCTGGTGCAAATACTTAGGAAAGATATAAAGAGGCGAAAAGTTTCCTAGTGGAATCTAGTCTTAAGCAGCAATTCCAAATAGTTGATGGATGAACTTCACTTGATTTTGGACAGACTTGTCCAGTAAAACAAGTTGCCCTTTTTTACCATATGCATAGCTTCTATTCCAGAAATAATGGATATAGCTGTGCGAAAGGATTTCAATCCTAACACCGAACGAACTCGCTTTTTAATAAACCGATGATCTTGTTCCACTATGTTATTGAGATATTTCACTTGCCTTAGTTGGATGCCTAATGGCATCTTTTTTTCTTTTCTCAATTCTTCAACTGCTATAGGATAAGCTGGATWCTTATCGACTGTCACGACACGAGGCTCAGAAATATGAAAAGACTGCAAAGCTTYCTTGAAGAAWCGCTTTGCAGCCTTGTGGTTTCTTGCTTTRCTTAGGTAAAAATCGATGGTATTTCCTTTCGAATCGACAGCACGATACAGGTACATCCATTGAYTTTTTACTTTGATATATGTTTCATCGACTCTCCAAGAGTCATTGGTTTGCTTGAGATGACGACGGATTCTTTTGTCTAATTCAGGACCATACTGATGAACCCAACGCATAATCGTTGTATGAGCAACGGATAAGCATAATCGTTGTATGAGCAACGGATAAG
>NZ_JBFTMC010000033.1:0-35061 GCF_056396765.1 Bacillus sp. 05T22 | reverse complement strand
TTTGCAAAATAATATCATGATGATAATGCTTCCACTTGAATAAATTTCGCTTTTCCATACTGATCACGCACCTTTTTAGAGTAATAGTATCAGTATGTCCAAGATTTAGAGATTACTTGCAATTATCTTGAAGTTTTCGCACCAGAACCGTTTCCGTACCCCCTGTACGATTATAAACATAAAAAACTTCCATTTCACAGAAAATGACCTCTCAAATTTGTTTGTAACGAGTTTTGGAGAATAACCTAATACATTTGTATCAAGTGACATTTCATTCCTTATTCAGATGATTAAAAGGGTTATATGGACTTTTGAGGAGAGAACAGGGAATGGTATGATTTTTTTAGAAGATATTGCATATATTTTGTTAAGTATTGGTATTCCCCTTTTGTTCGAGTAGTCATAACGATTCTTATACATGATTCCAGAAGAAAGGAAGTGGAAAAATCATGATACATCGATATGAAATTGATTTTTCAGTGATGTATAGTGGCAAAGTGACAGACTTACAATCCGCAATCATCCCAGCACGTTCATTAGAAGAAGCCAATGAAAAAATCGAATCTGAAGTAAAACGAAGATTTGAAGAAGGGAATATTGTCATTCATTCTACAGGTTTACACGTTTCAGAAAGTGTAAGATATGGCATTCCAACTTAATATAGAAAAAGGTCCCCTGAGAGCTATTTGAAGGGGGCCTTTTTCATAACTACTCCACATAATGAAGAGCTATATTTCTCGATCCATTTCATTATACAGTAGAAAGTGAAACTTTGCCCTTTTTTATCCGGAAATTGGCATGTTTTTTTGCTCATTTTTCATGGGTGAAATCCTAGTGATATGACCTACATTTTGGAATGAAATTTCCTGTTCTAGGGATGTATTAAGTTGCGTTTTTGAGAGCTGTATTGTTTTCGGATTTTTTCTTTCTTAAATGCTAATAAATGTTGAAATAATAACGTTTTAAGTTAGAGGAGATATATGTACCTAAATTATGCACCCTAACATAGACTTAAGCACATATGTCTAGGTATGTGTGCTTAAGTCTATGTGGCTATTATTATGTGACAGATGGAGAATAATTTTCAAAAAGTGGAGCATGAAGGTTTAAATTCGGATAGAAAATAAAGGAATATGGTGCAGTTTTTCGAGAGAATGGATAAAAAAATGGTTTATTTGGAGCATAGGAGAAATGAAATGGATACTTTTTATGAAGAAATGGAGAGAAGAAAAATCAAAAGAAAAACACCTGGGAGAAAACAGGTGTTTAGCAGAAAAGATTGTGAAATTGGTATGCCTTTTTAGGATGAGAGAAGTGTGATTTTTTGATTAAGAATTATTATTCATGTATCAAAGATTTTTATCATAATCTCCGATAATTTCTATTTCAGCATCAAGTATAGCTTCATCCTCTTCTGGATTTTCAGAATCAACGTATGTTCGACATTTGGCATACAGCCATATGTTCATTGGACGGTTATTTACAATCTCTACTTCATCAAAATCAAAATTTGCATTTCTTTGCAAATAGTCTTCAATAATGTTGTGTAAATCTTCCTCGTTGATCTCCAATTTCCTTTCAACAAAACCTTCAGTGCTGTAATATTTTACAGGGTAAACATCACGCATTGTTAAAAACACACTTTTCTTTTCACAAAAAGAGACCAACTCCCACACGATATGGAAATGGTCTTCTTATTGTTTTTATTTTGAACATTATAAATATAGCATGTCTTATGAGTAGTAAGACATGCTACTTTCAGAAAATGTGCTGATTGAGAAACGTATATTATCCCTACATAGCTTGTTGCACAAACAGAATCCGCAAGTATAGCATATCATAAATCAATGGTGAAAAAGCGATGTGTTTCACCATTGATTGTATATATTTCTAATTAGATGTATACTAAATATGGTTTCTTTTGTAAAATTTTTAGGTGTTTTTCAAGTCAGTTTATGGTCGTTATCTAATCTATTGTGTGTATCTGCAGTGAGGCTCTTATGTTAATCATAAGAGCCTGTTTGCATGTTCAATTTGTTTTTATGTACAATAAGAAAAAAGAGATCTTATCAGACAGGGAGAGGAAGCCCATGTCCAAACAAAAATTGGTCAATTTACGTATTGATTTTGCCTTTAAACAATTATTCGGAACATCTGGAAGCGAAGATATTTTGTTAACATTTCTAAATGCAATGTTAGCTGATTCATTGGAGTCTCCCATTCAATCCCTTCAATTTGAAGATCCGCATTTACAGCGAGAACATGAAGAGGATAAATTATCCATTCTAGATGTATCTGCTACATTGGACACAGGGACTAAGATTAATATTGAAATTCAGTTAAATAATAATCATGACCTTTTAAAACGTTCCCTTTATTATTGGAGTAAGCTCTATGCATCTCAATTAAAAAAAGGAATGCCCTACAGTTCACTTCATAAAACCATTACAATCAACTTATTGAACTTCGTCATGTTTAAAGACTATGAAGCATTTCATACGACAGGAAAACTGTGGAATATACAACAGCAGCAACTCTTAAGTGATGATATCGAAATCCATGTCGTGGAAATTCCAAAATTGCTACAGCAGTGGCGTGAGGAGAAAGTAAATCCGTGGGAAGATTCCTTTGTTCGGTGGTTATTACTATTACCAGCTAATGAAGATGAGCATTTAACACATACATTGGAGGCGATTGCGATGAACCAAGATCCAATTTTACAAAAGGCGATGGATAAATGGGAACATATGAGTCAAGATGCTTCGTTCCGTCAAGCTTACGAAGCACGCGAAAAGATATTGATGGATGAAGCAGCTGGTATTGCACACGCGTTAAATAAAGGGCGGGAGCAAGGACTTCAAGAGGGAAAACGTCAAATGATTCTCGGTATGCATCGTTTACAAGTTCCAATCGAAACGATTGCACAAGCAAGTGAACTCACGATTGAAGAAGTAAAGAAAATCATAGAGCAAGCATAAAAGAGGCGGATTTTTTGGGGTCAGTTCATTTGGATCGTCTCTTTTTCGAAAAAACACAACAAAGACAGTTATGCTGATATTATCCCCTTAAGGTAGACAGTGTAAAAAGACCATGAATAAACATGGATGTTACCCTTTTACTTGGAGGGGATTTTATTATCGTTAAAAAAAGGGATAAATTTCAAACTTATTCAGATGAATTAAAGATACAAGTTGTAAAAAGTTATTTAAATGGTGAGGGCAGCCAAACAGCTATAGCTAAGAAATATAAGCTGAAAAGTAGAACACAGTTAATGAATTGGGTTCGGAGATATCAAGAAACAGGCGATATCTCCGACTTGCGGGGAAACTTTTTATATTCAAGAAAATGGGTTCTGGTGCAAAAACCATTTGATAGAGATATAGAACCTACATGGTGTGACTGCTAAACTAAAGTAGACAGTTTCCGACAACCAAGATTGAACACTTTTTTACCAAATAACTTCCATATCATGATAGATTGAGAGGAGATATCATGATATAGGGGGATATGAAAGGTGGAAAAATGGCAAGTGTACATGGAAATTCATCAATTATTAAAACAAGGTTTCTCAAAGAGCAATATCGCTAAAAAGTTACAAATATCAAGAACAACACTATACCGTTATCTTAATAAGGCACCAAAAGAGATGGCGGAATGGTTAGACGCGATGCAATTTAGAACAAAGAAACTAGACAAACATAAAACACTGATTCTTAGCTGGTTAAGAAAATATCCAGATGTATCAGCAGCACAAATATATGATTGGTTACACGAAAGATATGGGGATGTGCAAGTGGGAGAAAGTACAGTACGCTCTTACGTTAAAGAACTTCGTTCTGAGTACGATATCCCAAAAGAAACAAGATCTCGTTCCTATGAAGCAATACCTGATCCACCTATGGGACAACAAGCACAGGTTGATTTTGGGATGACAACGCAAAAAAACATTGAGGGAAAAAGCATAAAACTGTATTTTATTGCATTTGTATTGTCCCACTCCCGTTATAAATATATGGAGTGGTTAGATCGGCCATTTACTACAAGGGATGTTATTCAAGCACATGAAAATGCCTTTTATTATTTTGAAGGAATCCCTTTTGAGTTGGTTTATGATCAGGATAATTTAATCGTGGTAAGTGAAAATGCAGGTGATCTAATTCTTACTTCAGAATTCGAGACATACCGTAGAGACCGCGATTTTAAATTACGGGTATGCCGGAGAGCTGATCCAGAGAGTAAGGGGCGTATAGAAAACGTGGTGGGATTTATTAAATATAATTTTGCCAAGCATCGTATTTTTACTCACTTAGACTCATGGAATGAACAAGGACAGAAATGGTTACAACGAACAGGAAACAACAAAACTCATCATACAATAAAAAAGAGGCCAATCGAAGTGTTTACCCTTGAAAAACAACACTTACGACCAACCTCACAGATGATCAATACTGGAAATATTGATCAAAAACCAACTAGCACAAGTATAACAAGGACTGTCCGAAAGGACARCACAGTTTTGTATAAATCAAATCGCTATTCAGTCCCATTAGGCACGTATTCTCCGTATGGAAAAGTGGTTTGTTTATCAATTGAAGGCGAAATTTTGAAGATTTGTGATTCAGAAACAGGTGAAATCATAGGTAAACACAATATTTGTCAAGGAAAGGGACAACTGGTGCAAGATCGCAATCACACCCGTGATCGATCACGGGGTATTAGTGCATATATAGAAACGTTGTCTAAGCATTTCCAAAAGCCAGAAATAGCAAAAGAATATTTAGAGAAAGTAAGAAAAAATCATCCTCGTTATATACGTGATCAGTTACAACTAATGAGCAAACAAATTCACCAAACAAAGGAAACGGTATTAGAACAGGCATAATCAGAGTGTCTCAGTCGAAAATTATATAGTGCAAATGAATTTACAGACATTGTCGCTCACTTACACCGACAACAAGTGACCACATCAATTGATGATGATTGTACAATTGAAACGTTACATGTCCAAGCACTTTCAGTTGTATCTACAATTCCAGAAAAAAGAGACATCAATGAATATCTTGTTATCTTGGAGGGCGGCCACCATGAGTGAACTCAAACAAGCTCAAGATTTACTACGTTCATTACACTTGTCTGAAACAGCTCAAGAACTTCCAAATTTAGTGGACAGGTCTAATAAGAATCAATATTCCTATCTAACTTTTCTTCGAAATGTATTAAAGTACGAGCAAAAACGTAGGGAAGAAAAGTTAATTGAGAGGCGGTTAAAGTGGGCTACACTTCCCTATCACAAAACGTTAGACGAATTTAATTTGTCAGAACAACAATCACTAAGTCAAAAACAATTAAATCAATTGAAAGATTTAACTTGGTTAGATCAATTGTTTAATCTTATTATTCTTGGACCGCCAGGTGTTGGCAAAACCCATCTGGCAGCCGGACTCGGCATAGAAGCAATTTATCAGGGATATAAGGTGATGTTTATTTCAATGGGAGAACTCATACACACATTAAAAACAGAGGAATTTACTCGAAGAGCTCAAACACAAATGAAAAGAATTCGAGAAGCACACCTCGTCATTATAGACGATTTAATGTTTATGGCTATGGATCAGCGAGAAGCCAATCTCTTTTTTCACTTAATCAACGATTTGTATAACCATTCGTCAATCATATTGACGTCCAACAAGGGCCCAAGTGAATGGGGAGAACTTCTTGGAGATCCCGGTATCACGACAGCTATACTAGATAGAATTGTTCATCGTGCAGAAGTTATTCACTTAAATGGTGATAGTTATCGTATGAAACATAGAGTTACCATTTTTGAGCACGAAAGTGTTCAAAGTTAATGAGCAAAAAGTGTTCAATTCTACTTGACGGTTACACATGGCCTATTCAATGACAGATTATGATGAAATTCCAAATAACTTATGTATGAACCTAACTTCATTTTGAGCAGACTTCACCTGTAGGTTAAGTTGTCCTTTTTTCATCATATGCATGGATTCAACGCCGCTCAATATAGAAGTGGCTGTTTCATACGACTTGAATCCTAACATAGAACGTACACGTTTCTTAATGAAACGGTGATCCTGTTCCACTATATTATTGAGATATTTAACTTGCCTTATTTGTATGCCTTCAGGCATATGTTTCTCTTCTTTTAACTCTTGAATCGCTACGGGATAGGCTGGGTTCTTGTCTACTGTTATAACACGAGGTTTACAAATATGAGAAGCAGCCAAGGCTTTCTTGAAAAAGCGCTTGGCTGCTTGTTTATCTCTTGATTCACTTAGATAAAAATCAATGGTGTTTCCTTCAGAATCTACTGCGCGATATAAATACATCCATTTACCTTTTACTTTCACATACGTTTCATCGACTCTCCAGGAATCATTTGTCGTCTTAAGATGACGTCGTACTCTTTCGTCTAATTCAGGTCCATATTGATGCACCCAACGCATAATAGTGGTGTGAGCAATAGACAAACCTCGTTCCTCCATCATTTCTACCAAATCACGAAAACTGAGGTTGTACCGTAGGTACCATCTCACAGTTAATAAAATCATATCAGGTTGATAATGCTTCCATTTGAACAAATTTTCCTTTTTCATACCGATCACACACCTTTTTTAGAGTAATAGTATCAGTATGTCCAAGATTTAGAGATTATTTGCAATTGCCCTGAAGTTTTTGCACCAGAACCAAGAAAACTACTGATTTTTCATTCAACAACTATACCGAAATTACATTCGGTATAGTAAAAACCCTTAAAAACTATGAAAATTGCCGAGTGGCTCAAAAAAGAAGTAATCGTTGCCGTACCCCTATTACTTATACATACTATTTTCATCAAAAATCTCTCCTACTCTTTATTAATCTTTAAATTTAAAATCATCAAATTCACCAGTCTTTATATTCTTAACATAATGAATTTCAACCCCATTTACATTATGAGCGGTTCTAGTGCAAAAAATCTATAAAACTTGGACATACTGATACTATTACTCTAAAAAAGGTGCGTGGTTAATATGGAAAAGCGAAATTTATTCAAGTGGAAGCATTATCATCATGATATTATTTTGCAAACAGTAAGATAGTACCTACGGTACAACTTGAGCTTTCGGGTTCTGTTGCAAAGTTATCCAAAACATAGAGAATCTAGGGTTGCATCGTTAAATGGTTATACAACCATTAATAATTCCTGTAATTCGTTATTACACGGAAAAGGCGGAGCCTATTTAAAGACTTCGCCTTTGTTTGTATAGGGCATGAATGGTTTCAATGCCTTTTATTGTAGGAGAAGCATGCCGGAGAGTTTGAAATCATGATGACCTAGCAAAACGACGTTTCACATGTCGGTGGTCTTGTTCTATACGATTATTCATATGTTTAACGGTACAATGAACGGTGCTTTTGTAAAATCCTTTCTCCTTTAACTTTTTAAATGCACAAAGTACGCTGGCACCTTATCCGTTGTCAGAACTGTTGCTTCCCCAAAAGTTTTAACCAATCTTTTCATAAAGGCATATGCCGCCTGATTATCTCGCTTTTTACGAAGTTGAATATCAAGCGTATGGCCTTCTTTATCAATCACACGATATAAATAACACCATTTTCCTTTGACTTTTATATAGGTTTCATCCAGTTTCCAAGATAAGTGTACGTTCTTCTTTTTCTTCTTCCTTATTTGATAGATCAAGTTACCATATTCATGAACCCAGCGCATGATGGTTGTTGGGTGAACAGACACCCCACGTTCCTTCAGTATTTCAGTTACATCGCGATAGCTTAAAGAAAAACAACAATAGTAGCTTGTTTGAATTGTTTTCCTTTAAAATATCCCGCTCCCGTTCATCTTTTTCCAAAGTGTACTTGAGTTTCGAAAACTTTGCAACAGAACCCAACGTACGTACTTCATGATGATTCATTCACGCTTTAGATTGGTTTCCACTCAAAATTAATGAATCAAAAAAGCTCTTTGCCACGTGCAATTTGAATATACAGTAGAAAGAAGCGGTAATATTATACCAATCGTCCCATCAATTAAGCCTATTTTTGTATTAGGTTTCAATTCGCCTTTAATTAAGGAATATTCGAAATCATAAAAATGTAGTGGAGCATTTACATCATAATACTTTAAAATTTCTAAAACCAATTGATCCCTGTATAATTCTAAACTATTATCATTTGATGCTTTCCACATTTCTTGTGTTAAAGACAATAATCCTGCATATCCATGACAAAATGTTGGTGAAACTACTTTCCATTTATCTTGAGAACGTTGAAAAGTAGATTTACATAAGATTAAAGCTTCTGATTTCCAGTCTTCTCTTTTACATATGTTCCCAGATATCCACAATGTTCGTGCAACTCCCGGCGATCCATAACACCAAGCATCCCTATGATTAAATCCATCGGTATAAGTATCTATTATATGATCTTCAAATTTAATTACATTAGGAATAAACTTTATTCCTTCATCTTCTTGAATCCAATTTATTAACCATGTTGCAATTTTCTCTATTGCTTTATATTGACCAGATACTACTAAACCATGTTGTGCAGCTATAGATAAAAAAGCTAAAACTCCAGCAATACCATGTGATAACCCACAATTAAAATTTCCACTTGGGTATATTTTTTTCTCGTCCTCTAAAAATAAATTTTCTCTAGAAATATGCCATGGTTGAGATGAGGGATTACTCAGTTGTTTGTAATTTACAAATTGAACCATATAATTAATGATGTCTTTTACACAACGATACAATTGAGGTTGTTCCGAAAAGACAAGTAAACATCTTCCAATCCCAGCCCATCCACTTATAATGTCATAATCATCTATTTTTACACCACTTTGTATTCTTTTGAATGAATCTTGTAAGACTGCTGGATAATGCTCTAAAAAAATTTTGCTTAATTGTTTTAAAAAAACTTGATATCTACTATTATTTCTTGAACATGCCTCTACACCCATCATAATACCAGCCAAACCATGGAACAAAGATAATGAATGGAAAGAACCAGTCTGCAAGTGAGCTTGAACACGTTTTAAATATTCAAATGCAACTATATCCCACTCTCCATCAGGATCCATATTATCTAATGCTCCAAGTAACAAACATACTCCTGGATACCCAGAACTAAGAGAATTACTTTTTAATTCTCTTAGTTCTCTATCTACATCGGCCATAATAATACTATCTACTTTAGGTATATCCTTGAAAATTTCAACAGTTGAAAAAATAACATCCCATACTTTTTCTTTTAATTCTTGATTTTGGATCAAAAAAGATTCTGGAACTTGAATCATCTTTCACCTCTAGATAATTATTTTATAAGACGTAATAAATAATACATTTTTATAAAAATAAATTAATGAACTAGCATTTTCGAACCTTCAGAATATACTTCTGCTTGCATGTAATATAATTTAGCGTAAATACCATTTTGTTCTATTAACATTTCGTGATTTCCAAACTCTTTAATTTCACCGTTTTCCATCACAATAATTTTATCTGCAAATTGTACAGAAGAATTTCTATGTGAAATAAATATTCCAATTCGGTTTCGAACAAGTTCTTTAAAACGATTGAATACGTCTTTTTCAGCCTCAGGATCTAAAGCTGAGCTAGGTTCATCTAAAATATACATACTAGCATTTTTAATGATGGCTCTTGAAATAGCTATTTTTTGCCACTGGCCTCCAGATAATTGATGCCCTTCTGAAAACCATTTTCCCAATTGAGTATCTAATTTATTAGGAAGAGATTCTATAACTTCATGTATGCCAGATTGCATAGCAGCATTATTAATTTTCTCATCATCTTTAATATAGCCTATATTCCCATAAGAAATATTATCTCTTACAGGCAATTCGTATTTCACGAAATCTTGAAATACAACTCCAATTTGTTCTCTTACGCTCTCTATAGAATAAGAGTCCATAGGTTGAGAATTAATAAGGATTTCTCCTTCATAATCATGGTATAGACGAGTTAAAACTTTAACTAAAGTGGATTTTCCAGATCCATTTTTACCAATAATCGCTACGACATCTCCTTTTTTAAAAGTTAAAGAAATATTTTTCAAAACATATGTTTCACTATTAGGATATCTAAAGGATACATTTTTAAATTCTATAGATTCTATATCTCGTAGTTTATTGACAGGATTTTTAGAATCTTCATTTTCTTTAACCTCCAAATAGGAAAATAACTGTTCAATGTATAAATTGCTCTCATACAATGAAAATATTTGATGTAGTAGTGATTGAGATGCCTTTTGGGTAGCAAATAAAGCTTGTATGTAACTAACCATTGTTCCTATCATAATCTCTTTTATAAAAGTAGATAATAAAATGATAAATATTAAGATTCCTACTACAATCAAATTGATAAAGTCAAAAATAAATGTTATTTTTAGTCGTCTTTTTTCTATTGATTTATCAATTTGAAAGAAACCTTTATAAATTCCAGAATACTCTTTGATGATATGAGCACCTAAATTATTCAATTTGATTTCTTTAAAAGTAACATCTTTCGTTAGCAAATAACTCAAATACCATAATTTCCTATTTAGAGGTGCCCTTTCCCATTCAATATCAAATTCCTTTCTTCCCAATTTCAAAAATGATATCGATGAAAAAATGGGAACAATAAGTAGGACTATTACCACCCACCACTTCCAGACAATTAATATAGTAGCTGTGGAAACTAAAGTAACAAAACTGTTGATGATTGATAAAATTTGATTGAAAATTTGGTATGGCCTATAATCTACTTCTCTTTGCGCTCTCTGTAGCTGGTCATAAATAACATCATTTTCGAAATCCGCCAATGTTAACGTTGAAGATTTTTCCATTAACAGTACGTTAACTGAATAGGATAATTTCACTTTATATATTGCTTCATAATAATTTAAAAATTGTTCTATTAATAGTTGAAATAAATATATACTAATTAAAACAACTAAAGAAATTAGAACAATATTTAATCCTTGTTCCCAACCAATTGCAATACTGTTTATTAAGAACTGATTTCCTAATAAAAGCAAAGCAGGAAAAGTACCTGCCATTATATTTAAAAGCATGATAAAAATAATTAATTTTTTATCAACCTTCCATAATAACTTGAAAATTTTTGGCCAATATTTAAAAGAACCTAATATTTCTTTTAAACTTAGATTGGTATTCCAATTCACTTCAATCTCTCCCTTGCGTACCTGAGATTATGAAGCACATGTCTAACCAATGTCATTACCTTAGTTTCTAGTTCCCTATCAATTCCTAATAAACGATTAAGGTGAAGATGAATTATACTTAGTAGTATATCTTCTCTTGTATTATATAACTCTCCCTGTTTTTCCACTTCCATCATACGGTTGTTGAAAGTTTGGATAGCTTCTTTTCGCATTTGTAAAATAGTGAGAATTTGAGATTCATTTTTAATATCCCTTAATCCCTTCCAATTATCAAAAGAATTTCCTATTTGGAGATACTTGTCTCGTTTTTCTCTAAATTCTTTTGTATAATTTTTATAAGAAGTAACATTATTAATTAATTCTAACTGCTTTTCAAAATGGATATTAAAACACTCAAGATAATGAATTACACTTATTATTGAAATTTCCTCAAGTGATAAAGAAGTTTCATCATTATTGATAAGTCGTAAAATATCCTCTACACAAAGGCTATCGTAATAAAAGAGTGATTCTGCTAAACCTATGAGTTTCGGTCCTCCATACCTCTCCACTTCTCGTTCATATGTAGATATTTCAGCTATCAACAATAAACCAATTTTATTTAAGGACAGAAACCATTGATTTAAGGTATAAAGCATATTTCCTTTACTAAAATCACCAGATAAACGTAATCGAATATGTTTTTTTGGATCTGCATAGCGCATAAAAAAGTAGTTATCTATATCACCATTTCCCACTAAATTTGTACAAAATTGATGAATATGATTATAAATTAACTCTTCATCTCTCGTTGAATCATTGTATAATTTAATGAATAACCAATCGCTACCAGGAAATTTTTTGATACATTCGCTATTAGTACTAATTGGTGGCAACTTCCCAATCGATAAAGTTGAATACAAACTATTTATTTTTTTGTTTTTAACTAATGGGAAAACATATTCTATATTATAAGAGGAACCTTCAACATCTTCCTCCCACCGTTTTAATGTGTTTGATTCTTGTTCTATTAAGGTAATTCTTTCATTTTCTTGTAAAGTTCTCGACTGAATATATAGCTCTTTTATATGGATTGGATTGTAAATATCAAGCAAAATTCGGTTATCGGAAACAGCTTGATATACCCATCTTGGCATCTTCCATTCTGCTGCCCAAGCATAAAATGTTGTTTTCCATTTCTCAAAAGAAGCCTCCTTTGGTAACTTGAGCACTTCATTATTTACATTCCACCTTGCTAATGATAGTACAGACTTCCCTACTGTTATACGTGGTAAGAAAGGAGATGAATTTAACGAATCCCAAAGGAACGGCATACAATCAGAAGTGCCATAACTAGATATTTCAACCAAAAAACGATATATATTGGGTGCTAATGAGATATTTAACATATGGTTTGTTTTTATTTTAAGTTTCTTACCTATAGATTTAGATTTTAAATAGAAATTATTATTTGTAGAACCAACTACTATATCCGACAAAGGAATTGTGTATTTTTCATTTTTAGAAGATTGCGTTCCTATCACAATTTCATACTCCCGAAAATTCCTTGACATAGATACATTTGCTAATTTTCCTGCAGACGGTAAAAAAACAATCTCTGCATAAAGAAATTCAGAATCATTTTTTTCTATATCATAAATTGTTTTATAATTTCTAATAAAATTCTCTTCTTCTAATATATTTAAAAACCTTCCAAAAGTTTTTCCTGCGCCATCTGATATAGCACTTAATCCTGTTACAAATTTAAAATTCCCTCTATCTATCTCACTTGCACTTTCAGCAACAACACTTCCATATATTTCAATGGAATCAGGTATTTTATTTAAAGCCTCTTCTTCTAATATCTCATTAACTAATCCTTCTTGTTTTAAATCAATTTCCATTTTGTTGAATTTTATAGCTTTTAATAATGCAGATAGTAATTTCTCTGAGTATTCCGTTATTTTTCCGTTTTCATCCTGTATTAATGATCTATTACTTGGTGGGAATGTATATGTAGCTGGTGAACCGATTCCCATTTCTTCATCTAAGAGCTCTAATAATGGAACTTCACGATATGTTCCGTATTTTTCTAAAAATTCATTTCTGTATGTATTCAAATGTTTCTTTTGAGGATATTGGTAAGCAAATTTCCATAATACAGATGCAACATTTGCTACTTCTTCACCAACTGATTTACTCAAAAAGATATCTTTATCCTCTAATCTTACATCTATCTGTAGGTTATCTTTAACTGTAATTATCTTTTTCATTTTCTGATTTATTTTCTTAATAACATTTAGACCTTCACCTATATTTTTTTGATTGTAACATGTTATCAATTGATTTAATTGATTTAAATCGTTTTTTAATTCCTCTATTCCTTGAACATGACCTAACTTCTCTAATAGAAATTCAAAAGGTGATTGTATCATTAGAGATGGCCTTAACTCCGTAACTAAATACTCCCGTTCTATCAATTGCAATAATACCGCATGAATCTTTTCTTCTAAAACATTAGGATATTTTTGTTTTAAAGCAAAAATAATTTCATTTAGTTTAATAGGTTCTTTAGCCAACTCTAAAATAAGTTTAACTACAGGAGTTATCCGAATAGATGATGATTCAAAATTAAACAGATTCTCATCTAACACTTCAGTTCTTGAACTATAAGGTATATTTATTCTATCGCCCTTTGCTAAAATAATTGAATTTGCCTGCACTTTAAGTTGCTTCAATACAAAAATATCACTTTCAAGTTTATGTATTAAAGCTAAAAGCCAAGACATATCAGGACGTGTTTGTTTTTTGTGTGAAAAAGGTTTCTCTATGGCAAAAGAGGTGGAAGAATGAAAAGTACCATATGTAATACCGGCGAATAATCCAAATGGTGTGGGCCTTGTAGACATTCGAATTAAATACTTATTTACTGCGTGGATAATTTGTTCCCTTCTTTTTTCATTACTAATGTTCTTTAGGTCAATAATTGAATTATATAGTGAACTACTAGAAACAAAAATTGCCTCTTGAATAAAAGGATCTGAAATTGCACTTTCTAACTTCCCCATCATTTGTTCCAATTCAACATTCTCACTCTTTTTACATTCGAATAGCGTTTTATAGAAATTCAAAGGTAATATAGGTGAACGAACCATGAAAAATTTTAATGGCTCAAACAAATTTTTACTTTTAATTACGGACTTCTTCTTTTCTTTTTTCATTTAAAATCGTACCTTTCTATATTAATTACCAGACTATTGGAAAATAGATTACTTTATTACAGTACGGATTGTTAAAAATAGAATAGTTCCTTAACTACACTCATAAATCATAGATTTTTTAGGTTGGATATTAATTGAATAGTTTTTACTAGGAGATAATAAGATCTAAGAGGAAAAGTATGTATAGTAACTAAAAATCTAATAACTATTAACACTATAAAAACGTTAAATTATTTTCTTTTAGGTGTTTCATGCAATCATCAAGCGTTCAGTATGCTCCATCAAAACTAACTCTTTATAAGTAGTTAGTTTTAATCGGATTACATTCAATATGTTAATTCTAATTTATCACTAATATGATTTATTAATAATGCAATAACCTATTATTTTTATTTATAGAAGGAGTATTCAAAAAAAATGCTCCTTCTATACAATGCTTATTTTTTTAAGTTAAGCTCTACAACCAACTGTATTGGGCTTTGTARCTGCAGTTGTATTTTGCCCACAAACCCCACGACTAGTCATATACCCTATTGTTCTTGCAATTGTCCATTGAGTTGTTCGTGGTGATGGTCCACCTTCTTTATTAGAAGATTGAATTTTTAAGTCTAAATCAAAATCATCTCTACGCATAATAAGCCTCCTAAAATATTTGATATTCACGTGAACAATTAGATAATAACACACGAAAATACAAAATCAAACATTTTTTCCTAAAATTTAGAAAAATGTTTGATTTTGTAATATTTCATCTTATATCCCATTTTTTTAACCAAAATGGAAATAATTATGATACACTCTTATCAGAAATAGATGATAGGAGGAGAATTATCATTAAAATATTTTTAGCTATTATTGGTGCCATTCTTTTGCTCATTATTACTGTTCATCCAGGAGTACCAGATAAAAGTGTACCTATCAAAACGAAATTAGCAGTAATCCTTCCATTAATTTTTATCTCAGGGATAATTTACTTAATTGTATGGTGACTGTTAGGGACCTAATATTTCAAACTATGCTCTTACTTCATCACAGTTTTGTTTTTATTTTGTCAAGAAACTTCATTATCATTCCGATTACAAAAAGGGTAACATTTAATACCAATTTTCTATTTCAACATAATTACATTTTTATCCACATTTAATTGCAACAAGAAGAAAAAGGACACTTATCCCCAAAAAAAAGGTTATTTTATGGGGATTTTTACATCTATTTCAATGCAATCTTGGAATAGACAGACAATAAAATCTAGTATTTAATCTGGGGACTTTACAGTTACGAGAATACTTATTTTGTATGTATAGAGCTCGGCATTAGTTGAATACCGTTATAAATTATTAATCAAAATGATGGAGGTTACACAATGAAAGGTAAGCTTTATTTTTTATTTTTTATTTTAACATCCTATTTTTTATTTATTCCAACCTTTGCCTCAGCTGAAGAAGAACATAATTACTCCATATTATTAAAAGAAAGCACTGATTTTAACAATATTAAGAATGAGTTAAAACAGAGAGGTTTTGAAATTACATATGAAATCCCTGAAATTAAGCTCATACAGGTGAAAGGAACAGATTCGGAAAGTAAAAATCTCAACCTCATAAAGGGAATAGTTAATTACAATGAATCAGTGAACACTAGCAACCCAAAAAGTCTAAATGTTACAGCCTCTTTTTCTAAACAAAATGAAATTCCCACAGAATTATGGGAATACCAATGGGATATGCAAGCTATAACAAACAATGGAGCAAGTTATAACGTTTTTCAGGGATCCACTAATGTAACCGTTGGAATCATAGATTCTGGTATTTTTTCAGACCATCCTGATTTAAAAAATAGCTTACTTCCAGGTTCTAAGAACTTAGTACCAAAAGGTGGGTTAAATGGGACAGAATCAAGTGAGACCGGAGACATCAATCAAATTGATGACATATTAGGACACGGTACAAGTGTAGCTGGACAAATTACCGCAAATGGCTTAATGAAAGGTGCTGCGCCTGGTGTTGGGATAAAAGCTTATAGGGTTTTTGGAAGTAAATCTGCAGAAACAATCTGGGTTATTAAAGCCATTATAGAGGCTGCCAACGATGATATTGATGTTATTAATTTAAGCCTTGGGGATTATCTTCTAAAAAGTGGTTCTTATAGTCACACTGGGAAAAATGATTCAGTAGAAATTGAAGCATATAAACAAGCAATTAATTACGCGTATAAAAAAGGTAGTATCGTAGTCGCGGCTGCTGGGAATGATGGAATAGATGTAAATAATCAAACTAAACTTCATGACGTAGTTAATGCTAACTTAAAACACTCCAATACAACTGTATCTGGAATAATCTTAGATATGCCGGGTGCTTTAACAAACGTAGTTACAGTTGGCTCTATTGGACCTACAGGAGAATTATCCTTATTTTCAAATTACGGTAAAAATTTTATTGATATCATATCTCCAGGCGGAGACTTTAGATTATTAGAACAATATGGTGAAGATAAGTGGATAAAAGATTATTTAATAGAAAAAGAACAAATACTAACAACCAATGTTGATGGGGGATATTATTATGATTCTGGAACATCACTCGCAGCAGCCAAAGTGTCAGGAGCATTAGCTTTAATTGCTGAAAAAAATAAATGGAAAGATCAACCTCATAGAGTAATAAATCATTTATATAAATATAGCACCGTTAATAGTCCGTTAACACCTAGACAAAAGAACTTGGATATATATAAAGCTTTATTTACTCGTGGATAATTGAATTCCACTCAAAAAAAGTTTATTTAGTATAAAAAATACACAATTGGATACTTTCCCTTTTCAGCCTAGAAATTATTAAAATCTCATTGACATGAGTCTATAGTGCTATGTAAATTTAGATATATTTCTGCGTAACACTATAGACTTTAAATGGTTCTGGTGCAAATACTTAGGAAAGATATAAAGAGGCGAAAAATTTCCTAGTGGAATCTAGTCTTAAGCAACAATTCCAAATAGTTGATGGATGAACTTCACTTGATTTTGGACAGACTTGTCCAGTAAAAYAAGTTGCCCTTTTTTTACCATATGCATAGCTTCTATTCCAGAAATAATGGATGTAGCTGTGCGAAAGGATTTCAATCCTAACATCGAACAAACTCGCTTTTTAATAAACCGATGATCTTGTTCCACTATGTTATTGAGATATTTCACTTGCCTTAGTTGGATGCCTAATGGCATCTTTTTTTCTTTTCTCAATTCTTCAACTGCTATAGGATAAGCTGAATTCTGGTTCTCTTGCAAAGTTTGAAAAAAGCATAAACAGGTTGGTAAATGAGGAACAATGTTTAGGAAGTAGCTAGTAATTGTTGAAGTTCATTGTACGTTGAAAAGGCGGAGTCTCTTTGAAGACTTCGCCTTTGTTTATATAGGGCATGAATGGTCTCGATACCTTTTATCGTACGTGAAGCATGACGAAGATTTTGAAATCCTGCGGATTTGGCAAAACGTCTCTTTACATGCCTATGATCCTGTTCAATAAGATTGTTTAAATGTTTGATTGTACAATGGATTGTAGTTTGATAAAATCCTTGTTTTCTTAATTTGTTAAATGCACAAAGTAATGCCGGCGCTTTGTCTGTAGTGAGAACTGTTGGTTCTCCAAAATATTTTACTAATCTTTTCATGAAGGCATAGGCAGCCTGATGATCCCGTTTTTTACGAAGTTGAATATCCAATGTGTGTCCATCTTTATCAATTGCACGATAGAGATAACGCCAGTCTCCCTTAACTTTGATATAAGTCTCATCCAAATGCCAAGATAATCGTGCAGATTTATTTTTCACTGTCCAAATTTGATAGATGAGATTGCCATATTCATGAACCCATCGCATGATGGTTGTTGGGTGAACTGAAATACCACGTTCTTTCAGGATTTCAGAGACATCGCGATAACTTAAAGAAAAACGGCAGTAGTAGCCGACAGCTACTAAAATAATATCTTTCTTGAATTGTTTTCCTTTAAAATATCTCATGCCTGATTCTCCTAGATCCTGTTTTCTAGAGTAGATCTTCATGTAGAAAACTTTGCAACAGAACCTTAATTCATATGTAATAAACCTCATTTTAAAGTTTTATTGCTATAACAAATAAAACTTTCTCAATATTATTTTGTTTAATAACTATATTCATCTGCTTTCCAATCCATTACAATAATTTCACATTGAAAATACATGAATATTCTAAATGTTTTAAATGGTTTATATTTTATAGGGTTACTAAGGAAAAGGATGTGAAATGCCCAATAAAAAATAGTGTTTTATGATGAAATAAAAGATTTTAAAGAAAAAAAAGTTATTTTATTATCCTCAGGCGGTCTTGAAGTACATGCATTCATAGTTGCTATGGGACAAGGAATGCAATCTAAAATTTTGTGGATTGGAAGTAAAATAAGTTAATCATTTATGGAGGGGAATATGAGCGAGCAAATTTATTACTGGTCTCCTATTAAGCATTGGGAGAAGTTGCATAATGAAGTTTTGATAGGAGAAACGAAATTTCCAGGCGTTCTGTCTGATTGGTTTCCTGAGCTTTATTTTTTGACTCAAAAAGGTGTGACGATTAGTGAGCTAGTAGAGCGCTTTTCGTTAGGAAATAAGGAAGAGACACAAAAAATAGTAGAACTTATGATAAAGAATCGGGTGTTAGTAAGTAACATATTACATCCAAGAGAAGTATTTTCCACACAAGAAAAAATTTTTCCGAATCCATATAGCAATCAGATTCACTTCTCTAAAGAGGAACTAGATAAGTATATTAGTGAACAATTAAATCGAACGCACCCTGCTGCGCGGTCAACCGGAATTCAACTTAAAAAAACAAATGAGCTGCCCGCCATAATCAAGGAGCGTAGATCTTGCCGCCAATTTGATATGAACAAACCTATTTCTTTTTCTGAATTTTCTAAATTTATTTCTACTCTTAAACAGGTTAAAGAAGAAAAAATATACTATCATTACGCAAGTGCGGGTGGGCTCTATCCCATTGATATCTTTGTCTATATAAAACCAAAACGTATAGAGGGTATGAAAGCTGGTTTTTATTATTATAGTCCATCAGAGAATAGTCTTTTAATTGTAAATAATATTGATCAAGTAATCAAAAGTGATCATGAGCTAATTAACCAGGAGTTATTTAACCAGTCTGCCTTTTCGGTTTATTTAGTCTATAATGCGAACGCTTCCATTCCGAAATATGGTTCAGATGGATATTTATTTGCTTGTATTGAATCAGGTATCATCACTGCTACCTTAAATATGGTAGCTGAGACATTAAATTTAGGAGTTTGTTCCGTTGGTCATATGAAATTTGAAGAGATTCAGCACTTTTTAAGTTTGGATAACCATCAAGTATTTCTCCATGGGCTTGAAGTTGGCTTGAAAATTAACGAATAGATGAAATGAATATTAGGGGGCTAAAGATAAAAATGCACATTAAAGATCGAAGTTCGATTCATGAGAATAAAGTGGTAGAAGTATTTTGGAAGGAGCAATTATCTTCCGAGGTTCTCGATTTTTCTTTATTTAATAGCGGTTATCAATTGAATAAAGACAATCCATGCGACCATATTCAAGTCATTATGGATTCAGAACTTAGTCAAATTATACAAAAAGTAAGTAAGTCTCAGGATATACTTTTATTTAGCTGGTTACAGGCCGCATTAAGGGTTTGCTTGGCACATTATACAGATCAACAAAAGATTACAATTGGGATTCCTGTAATTGAAAAAAATGATGAACAAAGGAAGAATCATAATGATTTGCTTCCTATAGGAAGTGAAATCTATCCGCATCAATCCTTTAAGCAAGTGGTAGATCAAGTTGAACAAACGACTTTATTCGGGTATGACATTCAGAGTTATCCGCTCCCTGAATTATTAGCGAAACACCATTCAACTCCTTTTCAAATCGTTTTTGGGATGGAAGGATTACATAATAAAAGTTCGATAGAAGAATGCTCAGAGAATAATTTAGCTATCTGGATACGAAGAAAATGGAATGAAATACATAATGAATTTGAATTTCAAATTTCTTTCAAGTCTCATTCTCTTTCTTCGTTGCAACAGTTTGCCAAATCTTATCTTTATGTTTTAAAGCAAGTGTTAAAAAATCCGAATCTGGCTGTGAAAGATATCTGTATTATTGCGGAAGAAGACAAAGAGTTGCTAGAAGGATTTAATCAAGTTCAGACGGGCATAGACTTGTCTCAAACATTTCAGAATTTGTTTGAGGAGCAAGTGTTGAAAACCCCAGATCAAATTGCTGTTATTTGTAATGATCAATCTTTGACATATAGAGAATTAAATAAGAAAGCAAATCAATTGGCTTCTATTCTCCAAAGTAAAGGTGCATCGAAAGAAAGCATTATTGGAGTTATGGTAGATCGGTCATTGGAAATGATCATTGGCATGATGGGGATTTTAAAAGCAGGAGCAGCATATTTACCAATCGATCCTCACTATCCAAGTGAACGAATTGAATATATGTTACAAGATAGTCAAGCCAAATGTTTGCTGAGCAAGCGAACAGAGGTAGAATTGCCACAATTTGCTGGTGAAGTGCTGTATCTTGATGAGGAACATCTCTTCCAAGGTGAGGAAAGCATTTTAGTTCGAGAAAGTGATCCTAATGATTTGGCTTATGTTATTTACACATCAGGATCAACAGGAAATCCAAAAGGCGTAATGGTGGAACAGAAATCTCTTGTCCATTTTTTAAGCATTATGAGAGAAAAAGTAAAAGATAATCAGTCGTTCTTGTTTCTTGCTAGTGTTTCTTTTGATATTTCTTTGTTAGAAATATGTCTTCCTTTAACTCAAGGTTCGAAAGTAGTCATAGCTACAGAGGACCAGTTTGCAACAAAAGAATTGGCTCATTTGGTCAAAGAACATAAGGTGGATTTATGGGAATCAACCCCATCAAGAATGGAAGTGATTTTGAGTGATCCAGAAGGGGCAGATTTTCTAAAAGATTTAAAGTCCATTTTGTTAGCAGGGGAAGCATTTTCAATTGATTTAGTTGAAAAAATTAGAAGCATCAGTGAAGCGGAAATTTTAAATATCTATGGTCCCACAGAAACAACCATTTGTGCAGCAGTAAAAGATTTGAGCACGGCCAAAGAAGTGACGATTGGAAAACCTAATCCCAATTATCGTTCCTATATATTGAATAAGTATGGTCAATTGAAACCTTTTGGAATACCGGGCGAGCTCTGTATTGCTGGCGTGGCAGTAGCCCGGGGGTATCTTGGTAAATCTAAACTGACAGATGAAAAATTTGTCCCGAATCCTTTTGTAGCAGGAGAAATGATGTATCATACGGGTGATTTCGTTCGTTGGTTGCCTAATGGAGAATTTGAATATCTCGGTCGAATGGATCATCAAGTGAAAATTCGGGGGTATCGGATTGAATTAAGGGAAATCGAAGCTCAGTTAAGGAAATATCCAGAGATAAGCCAAGCTATTGTTGTTGATCAGGTATATGGAAACAGGAAATTATTAGCCGCTTACTATGTATCGGATAATAAGGTCCCTTTTGGAGAGCTCAGAAAATATTTAAGCAATAAATTACCTGAGTTTATGATTCCTGAAAAAATGATTCAAGTAGAAGAGATTCCATTGAATCCAAATGGGAAAGTAGATCGAAACAGGTTATTGGATGTAACTCAAACAGATTACGTATCTATTCCATACGTTGCCCCACGAAATGAAATTGAAGAGAAATTGGTGCAAGCATGGGAAAAAGTGATGGAAATCGAGCGGATCGGTATTCATGATAACTTTTTTACTTTAAGAGGAGAATCGATTAAAGCACTACAGATTATCAATTTATTAAGAAAAGACCATTTGAAAGTAAGTACAACGGATTTTTTCAAACATCCCACGATTGCTCAACTAAGTTCTTATGTAGAAGTGGAGCATAAAGAAGAATGCTTAGATAATATGCCAACTCGTGTTAAAGATTTGTCCAAGCCATTTCCCTTAACAGAAGTTCAGACAGCCTACATGTTAGGACGGAATTCACAGTTTGAATTAAGCGGTATTTCACCTCAAACGTATTTTGAATATGAAACAAAATTGGATATCAATCGTCTTTCGCAAAGTTTTCAAAAGGTAATTCATCGCCATCCAATGTTACGAGCTGTAATCTTGCCAGAGGGAAAACAACAAATTTTACAAAACGTTCCTGATTATCAGATTGAAATAGAAAGTCTCATTGGTTTAGATGATAGAAAACAAAGTGTTCGCTTGCAAGAAGAACGTTCTCGAATGACTAACCATGTATTTCCTTTGGAGCAATGGCCTTTGTTTGAATTGAAAGCCTTTCTTTTAAAAGAAGACACTTATTTGTTATGTTTTCGATATGATGCTTTATTGATGGACGGGGCAAGCATGAACATCGTTGGACATGATTTGTTTCATTATTATTACAAACCAGATCAAAGTTTGGATTCTCTTTCTTTTGATTTTCAAGATTACATGTTTATCTATGATGAAATGGAACAAAGCAAAGAATATAAAACAGCAAAAGATTATTGGACAAGTAAGCTTCCTGACTTTCCGTTTGCTCCTTCTTTGCTGTTAAAAAAGGATCCGGTAGAGATTGCTACTCCTAAATTCCAATCACTTACAAAGATCCTGGACAATGAAAAATGGACAAAGTTACGAAAGTTAGCACAAGAGAAAGAAGTAACTCCTTCCGCTCTACTTTGTACGATATATGGTGATGTGTTGGCATATTGGAGTAATCAACGTCGATTGGCAATTAATTTGACTGTATTTAATCGTTATCCTGTTCATGAAGAAGTAGAGCAGATTGTGGGAGATTTCACTTCACTCATTTTATTGGATGTTGATGTGAATCCAGAGCAATCTTTCTTTACTAGAGTAAAACAAACTCAATCTACTTTATTAGATGGCCTTGAACATCGGCATTACGATGGAGTTAACTTTATTCGAGATTTTACTCGATATCACCAAATGACGCCAAAAGCAGTTATGCCAATTGTTTTCACCTCGATGCTAGCAGGTGCGGGTGCTTTTGCTTGGGAACAGCTTGGTTCTCTTCGCCATATTCACGCTCGGACTCCACAAGTGTATTTGGATAATGTGGTAATTGAAAAAAATGGAGAGTTATTAATTAGCTGGAACTATGTAGAAGAATTGTTTGATGCTGATGTGATAGAAGCAATGTTTTCCCAATTTGTCGACTTGTTGGAACAATTGGTGAAACAAAGTGACGTAACCTCTTTGCAAATGAAAGAATCGGATCAAACTTTAATTGAGCAATACAATCAGACAACAGAAAAAATACCTTCTACTACTCTGTATCAATTATTCACAGACCAAGTAAAGCGTACACCGGATGAAGTAGCAGTGGTCTTTGAGCAAGAATGGTTAACTTACTCGGAGCTTCATAAGCGCTCCAATCAAGTTGCGCACTACTTGCAAGAACAAGGGATTGGTTTAGGGGACAAAGTTGGCCTTTTGGCACAGAGGCGAGTTGATACGATTGCTAATATGATGGGGATTTTAAAAGCAGGTGCTGCTTATGTACCCATCGAACCTAATCATCCACTAGATCGACAAACATATATCTTAGAAAATAGCGCATGCAAACTTTTATTAGAACCTAGTCTTTATGAAGAGAAACATTTGTCATTATATACAACTGAAGACCTACCTACTATTGCTAATCCGGAAGATCTTGCCTATATTATCTATACTTCAGGAAGTACTGGAAAGCCAAAAGGAGTAATCATTACTCACCAAGCGGTTGCAAATACCATTCAAGATATCAATGAAAAATACCAGGTAAATAAAGAAGATCGCATTATTGGTATCTCTTCCATGTGCTTTGACCTGTCTGTATACGATATTTTTGGAACGTTAAGCACGGGTGCAATGTTGGTAATGATTCGTGATCCGAGAGACATGCAAGAACTAATCCGTACGGTCGAACGCAGAGGAATTACAATTTGGAATACAGTACCTGCAATCATGGATTTGGCATTGGATCAAGTAGGTACTCATTTTGAAAATTCTTCTTTGCGTTTAGTTTTACATAGTGGGGATTGGATTCCACTCTCTTTACCAGAAAAAATAAAACGTCATTTCCCGATTGCGGAAGTAATTTCACTGGGAGGAGCAACAGAAGCATCAATTTGGTCAATTTATTATCCAGTCAAACAGGTGGCATCACATTGGAACAGTATTCCATATGGGATGCCTTTGGCAAACCAAACGTATTATGTGTTGAACTATGAAAAGAAAATGTGTCCTGTTGGTGTAATTGGTGATTTATATATTGGGGGAGTGGGTCTTGCTAAAGGATATTTAAATGATGAACAGAAAACGAATGAAGTATTTGTGTCACATCCGGAGCTTGGTCTCATTTATAAGACGGGAGACTGTGGCAGAATGCATCCCGAGGGGTATATTGAATTTTTAGGCCGCCAAGATTATCAAGTCAAAATTCAAGGATATCGTGTGGAATTAGAAGAAATTGCCCATTGTCTTCTCACTTACAAACAAGTCGAACAAGCTGTAGTAATTGATCAGGCAGATGAGAATGGGATGAAATTTTTAGTCGCATATGTGGTAACTGAGCAAAATATAAGTACAACAGAACTACGACAGCATTTGCGAAACCACTTGCCAGAGTACATGATACCTTCTTATTTTGTTTATCTAGAACAACTACCCTTAACTCCTAATGGGAAATTAGATCGAAAAGAGCTTCCTGCTCCAGAGAAACAAAAAAATGATGTGTTTATTGCTCCAAAAACTGAAATGGAAAAAATATTGACTAGTGTATGGCAAGAAGTACTCAAAGTAGATCAAATCGGAGTAAATGATCATTTCTTTGCCTTAGGTGGAGATTCGATAAAAGCGATTCAAGTTTCTGTCAGACTGTATAGACAAGGATTTGAGTTAGAGCCAAAAAATCTATTTTCGTTTCCTATATTAGGAGACATGGTTCATTTTGTTAAAAAGCTAGACCATTTTTCAAGTTCACAAACAGACGATATAAACAAAAAGAAAGAAAATAAAGTTACATCACTAAATCAACATACACTTAACAAAATAAAAGAAAAAATGCCAGATTTAAAAATAGAACGAATTTACCCATTGGCAGCTTTCCAACAAGTTATTTATGAACATGCTGTAGCTGAACCTGATACCAATGCTTATTTCGAACAAACAATTTGGACGCTTGAGGGGCAATTAGATGTAGATCTCTTTATTCAGTGTTTTCAACAATTAGTTGATCGTCACGATTCTCTAAGAACAATCATCGTACAAGATGAACAAGAACAACCTTGGCAAGCTGTACTACATGATGTTCAAATGATTTCAGAGGTAAAAAGCTTGATCGAGATGGCAAAACAAGAACAACAGGAATTCATAGATCAGTGGATGAATAAAAATTTGAGTCGAAGATTCAAAAATGATGAACTCATGACCCGTCTCTGTATATTTCTACTAGGGAATGACGAGTATAAGATAGTTTGGAGTTCCCATCATCTATTGTGCGATGGTTGGAGCGTCAGCATTTTGTTAGACGAATTATTCCAACTCTATGAAACAATAAATGCGGGAACTACAGTAGAGTTACCTACGGTAAAACCTTTTCAAACATTCATAGACTGGACTTTAGCACAAGATCATGAGAAAGCACGTCATTTTTGGCGGGATTATTTATCAGGATACAATCGAAAAATCAGTATTCCTAAAAAGAAAGTACCAACTCAAAGTGAAGGGTTAAATTTCACATTTATGGATTTAACGTTAGATAAGGATTTGACTAATCAGTTACAGACATTTGTAACCAAAAACAATATAACTGTGAATTCGGCATTACTAGCTGTATGGGGAATATTGCTTGGCAAATACAACGGAATGAAAGAAGTAGTATTACCTAATCTAGTATCAGTCAGGCCTCCCGAAGTAGAAGGGATTGAAAATATGTTTGGACTGTTCACAAATGTTTTGCCTATCCGACTAGCATGGACAGAAACACAATCTTTTGTGGACTTCTTGCAAAAAGTACAACTAGAAACATTGAAATGTAATGAGTATGCATACTATTCATTTGTTGAGATACAAAAACAAAGTGAGTTGATTAATCAGTTAACCGATCATCTTTGGGTTTTTGAAAACTATCCAACGAACCCAGAAATCTATTCTTCAAATGAGAATAGAAATTTTGCCATCACAGATTACCAAGTCGTTGATGAGCCGCATGTAAAGTATGGAATTATGTGCTTCCCTGAAGAGAAACTTACAATAAAATTTGGATATGATCAAACTGTATATGAAGCGGAGAAAATACAGGAAATATTGAATCATATCCATCAGTTAATCAACATGATCCTTCAAAATCCAACACAGACAATCGGTGATTACAAATTATAAAAAATGAAAAGGCGAGCAAGAACTCGCCTTTTTAAATGGAATAGGAGTGAACCAAATGACGAAAAACCTGCAGTTATCAGCCGAAGAGATGCGTCAGTTAGGATATCAAGCGGTTGATTTAATTGTTGACCATATGAATCATTTAAAAAGTAAACCAGTATCTGAAACGATTGATAGTGATATTTTTAGAGACAAGCTAACTGAATCAATTCCAGAAAACGGATCCAATCCGAAAGAGCTCCTTCATTTTCTTAATAGTAATGTGTTTAATCAGATTACCCATGTGGATCATCCTCATTTTATGGCCTTTGTGCCGGGTCCTAATAATTATGTAGGAGTAGTAGCAGATTTTTTAGCAAGTGGGTTTAATGTATTTCCCACAGCTTGGATTGTAGGCGCAGGTGCTGAGCAAATCGAATTAACGACAATCAACTGGTTAAAATCAATGTTAGGATTCCCTGATTCGGCTGAAGGACTATTTGTAAGTGGGGGTTCCATGGCTAATTTGACTGCGCTTACTGTAGCGAGACAGGTCAAGCTTAATAACGATATAGAAAATGCGGTTGTGTATTTTTCCGACCAAACTCATTTTTCTGTGGATCGGGCACTTAAAGTATTAGGGTTCAAACATCATCAAATTTGCCGAATTGAAACAGATGAATATTTACGAATTTCAGTTAGTACTTTAAAAAAGCAAATAAAAGAAGATCGACTAAAAGGGAAAAAACCATTCTGTGTTGTTGCTAATGCAGGGACAACTAATTGTGGAGCGGTTGATTCCCTCAATGAATTAGCTGATCTCTGTAATGAAGAAGATGTATGGCTACATGCGGATGGGGCCTATGGTGCTCCAGCAATTCTCAGTGAAAAAGGAAGTGTTTTACTTCAAGGAATTCATCGAGTCGATTCCTTAACACTGGACCCTCACAAATGGCTTTTTCAGCCTTATGATGTGGGCTGTGTACTCATTAGAAACAGCCAATACTTAAGTGAAACATTCCGTATGATTCCGGAGTATATTAAGGATACGGAAACTAATATAGAAGAAAAAGTTAATTTTGGAGAACGTGGAATTGAACTATCTCGTAGATTTAGGGCGTTAAAGGTATGGCTTTCTTTTAAAGTGTTTGGAGTCGCAGCTTTTCGAAAGGCAATTGATCACGGCATTATGTTGGCTGAACAAGTTGAAGAGTTTTTAAGGAAAGAAAAAGATTGGGAAGTGGTAACATCTGCCCAGTTAGGAATTGTTACTTTTCGCTATACCCCTTGTGGACTAGCATCTATAGATAAAATTAATGAACTAAACAAAAAACTGGTGGAAGAAATTAATCACAGAGGATTCGCTATGCTAAGTACGACCAAATTGAAAGAAAAAGTGGTAATTCGACTTTGTTCCATCAACCCAAGGACGACAACAGAAGAAATGCTTCAAATTATGATGAAAATCAAAGCACTTCCAGAGGAAGTAAACATATCGTCTAAACATCTTATTTCAATTCCGCAACTTTAATATTCCGAGTATATTTTACATAAAACGGAATGAAAACACTAAAGAAATGTACAACAACAAACACACTCTCTTTTTAATAAGAGAGTGTGTTTGTTGTTAAGATAATAGAATATGTAAAGAGATTAAGCCTCTACCTTAGCTACTCTTTCGAAACCAGTCTTTACTGCTTGTATCATTTCATTCACAGCGTAAATAGATACGTCGGCATTTGGATTTAATCCTTCGAACCAGTGATAAGCCCTAGGATATAAATGAAATTCGACATCAACACCAGCTTGCGCAAGTTTGGTTACATAGGTTAATGTTTCGCTGCGGAATGGATCTAATTGACCAACAAATGTGTAGGTGTATGGCAGATTACTATAATCCTCTGCTCGAGCAGGGGCTGCATAGGCAGGAATATTATCCGTTCCATATATTTCTCCTAAATACATTTTCCAGCCAGCTTCATTTGTCTTTTGATTCCAAACAAATCCTTCTTTAATTTCATTCGTAGAAGGTGTATTATTTCGGTCATCAATCATTGGATAGAGTGGCATTTGAAAACAAATAGAAGGATATTTTCGATCGCGAGCTAATAATGTCAATGCTGCTGTTAGTCCACCGCCAGCGCTCGCTCCTGCAACACCAATTCGATTCGAATCAATGTTTAATGACTCTGCGTTATCAGCAATCCATTTTAATGCTGCATAACAATCCTCAATTGGTGCTGGATAAGGATGCTCTGGAGCTAAACGGTAGTCTACAGACACGACCACACAGCCAACTTCTTTTGCAAACCGCATACAAGTATCATCATTATCATCTATAGACCCTAAGATATAACCACCACCATGTATCCATAACAGGACAGGTAAGGATCCATTATTTAATTTTGGACGATAAATTCTTAATGGTAATGGATTAGCGTCAGGTCCAACAATGACTTCATCTGTTAATGAAAGGGATTCATCAACAACAGTAGGTGGTCTCATTTGCGATATTCCTTCTCTGATTGTTTGCAAGTTCTCTGGGCGTAAATCGAGATCAGGAAACATTTCTAAACCTGGTAATAAATCTGCATTTACTCGGTTCTTCATTTTAACACCCCTATTTTTAATTGTTTTTAAATATGTAAAGTGGATTCTAAGTAGTTTAATTGTGATAAAATCATCACAATTAAATTGTAAAGTGGATATGTCATAATCGTCAACGGAATATTCAAAAAATAAAAGGGGGAATTATGGTTCTGGTGCAAAAACTATAAGACTTATGTAACTAACCTCTGAAACTTGGACATACTGATACTAGTACTCTAAAAAAGGGCGTGATCAGTATGGAAAAGCGAAACCTATTCAAGTGGAAACATTATCAACCTGAACTGATCTTATTAACAGTAAGATGGTACCTGCGGTATAATTTGAGCTTTCGTAACCTGGTGGAAATGATGGAGGAAAGAAGATTATCTATTGCTCACACAACCATTATGCGCTGGGTTCATCAATATGGACCTCAATTAGAAGAGAAAGTACGACATCACCTTACATCAACAAATGACTCGTGGAGAGTCGATGAAACTTATATTAAAGTAAAAGGGCAATGGACGTATTTATATCGTGCCGTTGATTCAGAAGGGAATACCATTGATTTTTATCTAAGTAAATCAAGAGATAAACAAGCAGCCAAGTGCTTTTTCAAGAAAGCCTTGGCTTTTTCGTACGTTTCTAAACCTCGCGTGATAACAGTAGATAAGAACCCTACCTATCCTGTAGCAATGCAATAGTTGAAAGAAGAGAACCATATACCTGAAGGCATAAGAAAAGTATCCCCTAACAGGTGGTGAAGCTTTTAATTGGAGGGAAGGTGGTTCTGGAAATTTACTTACTGCTAGTTATCCGATGCATTCCAATACATGAGCGATTGCAGGAAAGGATCACTTCGTTCCATCTCCATCATCTTTCTTCAATTATAAATATGGTAAAATATACATATCTCCCAATCCAAAGTGTAAAACAAGTATTCAAGTTAGGTGGAGTATTCTTTTAGGTACTTCCTTGCTATTAACCGTATCAACTTACAAGGAATTTTACATGGGTGTTTTTAATGGAATGACTATTATAAGTGAGGCTATAATGGAAGAATCACTTTTTGTAGAGGGTTGTGGTTAAGGGAGCCGTGGGATAAGTAGAGTGAGATGTGGTATTTGGATAGTAGATTTTTAAATAAAGGGAGTGTTTGATCTTGTTTGAAAATGAGTTATTACAATTCTACAAAAAGAGTATGTCAACTTGGTTCTTTTTATTTAAACCTATAAAAATAAGGTTTAATCTTTTTGTAGGTATTCATGGTTGTAGTATTATTGGTATATTAATATTTTTAATGCAAATTTCTAATGCTTTTTCTTACATCTTATTTGTTTTATATTTAATACTTTTCTTCTTCTCTTTTATTTATTTTATTTTTAAACCATCTAGAAATAAACTGTTAGAGAAGTATAATATCGATTTTCGTGGGGAAGAATTTTTACCTTTTAGACATTTACTTTTAAAAGAATTTTTACGTAAAAGAAAAGTTATAAAGGTATTAGAAACAGAAGATATTGAGAAAAGTAAATCGGCATTAGATTTTTATATTACTAAATTAGAACAGGAACTTGAAAGGAAAAAACAAGGGAGATTTTTAAATCTTGTCTCATCATATATTACTTTAATTATTGCTTTTGTGTCTCCTGTTTGGGGATCACTTAACAATTGGATATATATGCATAAAGATCATCATTTTACTTTCGGACAAGCGTTTGGTTATTTTGGTATTATGTTTTTTTAAATTGTTAGTACTATTATTTTATATATGTTTTTTAAACATCGTTTTTTAAATGATCTTTTTCAAAGTAATGATCAGAGGATATTGAATGTAATTGACATGTTACAAAGTATAAAATTTTCTTTGGATAATCCTCATTATTATGATCCATTTCAAGAAAGGAATCATATAAAGAAGAGTATTGCTGATGTTATTGAAGAATATGAATTAAGCAAATCAAAAGATAAAAATAACGGTTCTGGTGCAAAAATAAAATAAAAGAGGACAAGTCTGTCCAAAACCGGAAAGAATTTATTCATAAATTGGTTGGCTTAGCTTCATAAGATAGAAATGAAGAGAAAATTGCTACTCTATGTTTCTAACTAATATTTTTGCACCAGAACCGTATTTCTTATCTTGATAGCGATGTAAGGTGACCCCTCAAAGAAAAAACAAATAGGATATATATAATAATGTTTTTAAATTTAATGCCCCGCAGCATGTAAATATGAATGGAATATGCCTATCAATAATAAAACTTTATCTTTATAAGATTCCTCTAATAATTTAAAAGTAATATTAAAAGGAGGCTTAATAGGCTCTTTCCATTCTGCAATAATCAAATTAGTATTTAAATTGGTTATTTTTGCCCATTCAAAAGGTCTTTGATTTAATTCATACATTTCTCCTGCAAATTCAAATGTAGTTATTTCACCAAAATCAAAGGTCTTTTTATCTATTAAATGTATTTGATATTCTTCTGTTCCAGCATAATAGTTAAGAAGAAATTGTGTTCTTTTTCGAAAATCTATATCCTTTTTCGCTTTTAATTGTAAATTCTCTTTAAAATCATATATCTCATATTCCAAAAAATACGTCCCTTGGAATAATATTAAATCTATTATCCTTATAAACTGATTGCTATACGTTTTTTTTATTGTACCTATTATATTGTTGTTCTCATCATATATTTGTGTTGGTTTAACCGAAGAAAAACTTCTCCATTTATAATAATACAAAATAATCACCTCTTAATATTTGCATATGAAGTTTTTGAATATTATAACATAAGAAAAGAACAGCTTTATAGCTATCCTTTATTAACATAACCTC
This sequence comes from Bacillus sp. 05T22, assembly GCF_056396765.1. Classification (NCBI taxonomy): domain Bacteria; kingdom Bacillati; phylum Bacillota; class Bacilli; order Caryophanales; family Bacillaceae; genus Bacillus; species Bacillus sp. 05T22. The sequence continues at coordinate 2,806 of NZ_JBFTMC010000033.1, read as the reverse complement.
ACTTATCAATAGTCACTGTATCTAGAAAAAACCCCTTCATTTTACTTGCTGAAGGGGTTTCGTATTTACATAATTATCGTTTTCGGAAGTAAATATATTTGGTTTATCTGCAATTCATGTAGGCATCTTTCAATATCCCATAAATATCTACATCCTCATATGTTCCCCATTTCAACACATCTTGTTTTAGTGTCCCCTCATAGGTCATCCCAATTTTCTTCATTACTTGTGTTGATGACTGATTTTTACTCATTGCAGGTGCCCAAATTCGATTTAAATTGAGTTCACAGAATCCAAAATCCATTACCTTTTTTGCTGATTCTGTGGCATAACCTTTCCCCCAGTAGTCCTTACCTATCCAATAGGCAAGTTCCCCTTTGTTATGCTGTTTATCAATACGCAATGTCATTGTTCCAATTAGTACATTTTCATCCTTCAACACAACCGCAAACGGATAAGCATCCCCATTTTCTATTAATCGAGGATGTTGTTGAATCCAAGATTCAGCATGTTCCAGTAGATAAGGATAGGGTATAGCCAAAGTGGTTTCAATAATTTCTCTTTCTCCAGCCAATGCTTGTGCTCTAATAGCATCTTTTAATTCGTATGGTCGCAAAATTAAACGTTCTGTCTGTAAAGTACGCATTCTAAAATTCTCTCTCCTATCCACTCTCTATTTTTACCTAAATTATACCATGTCGGTAATGTGTATACTCTATACATGTCAGGTTAACATAACATCTCATTATCGGTAGGCAATCTATCTTGAAACTTACCAAATTCACTTAAGGGATTTTTTCCAGTTTGAATAATAATAAATTAACTGAATTAATAAAGTCATTATTGAAATACCTGCAACGATTACAAAATACATTAATTCAACATCTAACAAATACATCCCTATTACCGAAATAAATACAAAAGGGATTGAAGCTAATACATTGTAAAAACGTTTTTTATAAAAAAGTGTATCTTTTGCGTTTATATAATTATTGAACATAAATATTCCCCCATTCTTCTTTATTAAGCTTATTTTTACGTTTCAAAAGGTATACATTATGGGGTACCGCCCCATCCTCATCAACCCCAAAGTACCCAAACAAAACACCTCTAAAGGATGGAGATATCTGTGTTTTGTTGGTAGTGTTATCCTTTATTTTAATGAAGTGATTAGATGAAATAATAAGCCAACTAATATCACTGTAAACCATAATATTTTATAAAGTTTAAGTTCCTTTGAATTGAATTTTAATTTTGAAAACTTCGTAATAAGTAAACCAAGTAACCCGCATACCCACATAAATTGAGCACTTAGTACTTCTCCAATATATTTGGTTTTATCTTTAACAGAAAGCCAGTCATCTCCATATATAGTTTGTTTTTTTGTTGTACCAATCCAAGTATATTCCTTAATAACATATCCTAAATTATCATCTTTAAAATAATTTTTATAACCTAAAATAGGTATAGGATAATTCATTATAAACTGTATAAAAATTAGAATACTTAACATTACAATAGGTAATAACACAAAAATCAGTGTTCTATAACGATATGTATTATTGTTTTTATTAATAACATGTTTGGACATTATAAAATCCCTCCATAAAAAATATGAAATTTATCCCTCCTAATAGTTTTGCAAGAACCTTGCTGATACAAGATTCTAACTTTACAATTTTATCACGATCAGTAATTATTTTCTTTATTTTCATAATTTTAGAAAATCGCTTTATTTCTCTTAGTATCAAAAGGTACACCTTTATGAACTACATGAACCCACAAAAAAATAGCGTTCCAAAATATCAAAAATATATTTTATGAACGTTCCAAAATAATAAATACCTTTAGGTATATGTTTAATTTTTTTCATAAAGAAACCAGTCGTTTATAAAGGTATACTTTTATAGACAATTTAAGAAGGCACTTAACGCTAAATATATGAAAGCTAAAAATGTATTTAAAAGTGTACCTTTTGATACTGTACAAACAAATTAGTAATAAATTTCTCAATGTCGATATTATCACTATTTTTAGATAAAATATTCAAAATTAACAGTTAATGTAATATGATAAAAAAGTGATGGTTATCACCCTATTTCTTTCTCTTTATGCCAGAGATAAGACCGAGTTCCTGGTCTTATCTCTTTTATTTATATATTTTCCTGGGGGATGAATTGGGAGGTGGAATATGAGTGGAATTTGATTTTTCGAACCTGTAAAAATTAAGTAAAGGTTTTTCATTTGCTTTGAAGAATGCCTAATCGAATATGAAAATAGAAATTAGATCGATTACACTTTTATTACGATCTAGGACTCAAATATATGACAAAGCAAGCACGAGAAAGGAGATTTAAATGAGAAAAAGAAAAGGGTTAATTCTCCCTCTTGTATTAACTATTTTATTTGGCGCTTGTCAACAAAGTGAGATAGAAGAATCCAAAAGTGAAGATTCAAAAGTTATGGATTCTGTTGTAAGTGTAGTGAATAAAAAAGAATTCCTCAGCGCTTATGTGGATGATAAAACAAGAGTAGTAGACCTAGAAATAGCTGATACTGTAAATACAAGTAAGGTGAAAAAAGAGATAAATGCTCGGTTAATGAACCAAGGTATTAAACCATATACAATTGATATTAGTCAGAGAAATATGGAAGAAGTAAAAATAGAGAAAAGATGGGACATGATTTACAGTTATGTTTATGAGGAATTGTTTAAGAAAAAAGGATACAATGGTTTTTCAATGCGTGCTTATGTAGAATCAGGGCAACCTATTCCGTTTGCTATATATACTCCTATAAATAGTGC